>JBELFC010000006.1:0-57553 GCA_042093175.1 Tenacibaculum sp.
CGTGTTACCAGGATGAAAACCTGGCGTCCTAACCCCTAGACGAACGGACCAAAACAATCTATTTTGCGATTGCGGGTGCAAATATACAAACTGTTTTCATATACACCAAACCTTTTTTATTTTTTTTAATATGCTTTAGCAAATAAAACTCTTTCTGTTGATGGTTTTCCTGTAAAAACACATACTCCATCCTCTTTTTTAGCATCATTCGCTATACAACGTATTGTAGCTTTTGTTAATTCTTTAATTTTATCTTCAGTCTCAATTGTCCCATCCCAATGAGCAGAAACAAAACCTCCTTTATTTTCTATAACTTCTTTAAACTCTTCAAAAGAATTAACTTCAGTGATATGTGAATCTCTATAGTTTAACGCCTTAGTAAATAGGTTTTCTTGTATCTCTTCTAATAATTTAGTTACATGCTCAACTAAATCTACTTGGTTAATTGTTTGCTTCTCAAAGGTATCTCTACGAGCAACTTCAACAGTTCCATTTTCTAAATCTCTATTCCCTATGGCAACTCTTACAGGAACACCTTTAAGTTCATACTCAGCAAACTTTGCACCAGGCCTCATTGTATCTCGAGTATCAAATTTTACAGAAACTCCTTTACCTCTTAACTCTTTAACAAACACATTAACTCTTTCAGAAATAGCGTCTAATTGTTCTTCTCCTTTATATATAGGAACAATAACAACTTGGATAGGTGCTAATTTTGGAGGCAAAACTAGACCTGCGTCATCAGAGTGTGTCATTATTAAACCACCTATTAAACGTGTAGAAACACCCCATGAAGTGGCCCAAACATACTCTTGTTTACCTTCTTTAGATGTATATTTAACATCAAATGCTTTAGCAAAGTTTTGGCCTAAGAAATGTGAAGTTCCCGCCTGTAAAGCTTTTCCATCTTGCATTAATGCCTCAATTGTATAAGTAGCTTCTGCACCTGCAAAACGTTCACTTTCAGACTTTGCTCCTTTAACAACAGGCATTGCCATGAAGTTTTCTGCAAAATTTGCATATACTTCTTGCATTTGTTTTGATTCAAAAACAGCTTCCGCTTTTGTAGCATGAGCAGTATGACCTTCTTGCCATAAAAATTCAGCAGTACGTAAAAATAAACGTGTTCTCATTTCCCAACGAACAACATTTGCCCATTGATTAATTAATAACGGTAAATCTCTATGAGATTGAATCCATTTTTTATAAGTACTCCATATAATTGCTTCTGATGTAGGACGCACAATTAATTCTTCTTCTAATTTAGCTTCAGGATCAACACGTAATTTCCCTTCATTGTCAGGATCATTTTGCAAACGATAGTGAGTTACTACAGCACATTCTTTAGCAAAGCCTTCTGCATTTTTTTCTTCTGCTTCAAATAAACTTTTGGGAACAAAAAGAGGGAAATAAGCATTTTCATGTCCTGTTTCTTTAAACATTCTATCTAATTCTGCTTGCATGTTTTCCCAGATTGCATATCCATATGGTTTAATTACCATACAACCTCTTACCGCTGAGTTCTCAGCTAAATCGGCTTTTACAATAAGTTCGTTATACCATTTAGAGTAGTCTTCAGCTCTTTTTGTTAAATGTTTGCTCATAATCAAAAGTTTGGCACAAATATTGTTATCTTTTATGCGTAAAATTGTACATGCAAAACTACATTAAAAAGCCTACAAGCCCAACAAAAAATAGTTTTTTGCAAAATCATTTAAATAATTTTATTGTTCTAACTTAAAAATAATAGACATGAAACCACAATACTTCAAAACAAAACCTTACATATTCATCTTATCATTATTTTTAATGACTTCCTTTATTTCTTGTGGTACAATGCAAACTGTAAGTAGTAGTGATGGTATCTATGATGATGAAGTTGAAAACATTCAAACTCAAGAACCTCAACGTAAAGTTGTTGTTATGGATGACAATGAATATAACAATTATAAGGAGAATTATTTTAGAAAAGAAGTTGAACGTTTAGAAAATTTAAATGGCTCAGATGTTTTTACTGACATTGAAAACTACAAATCTGATACTAGTGAGTACGATTATGAAGAAGATGTTATTGATGAGGAAACTCCTAGAACTCGCATTACTTATAATTCAAATGACCCTTGGGGCTATAACAGTAATAGTAATGATGTAGTAATTAATGTAAACACATACCCAAGATGGGGCTTTTATAACGATTGGGGTTGGGACTCATATTATGGGTATAATTACAGACCATGGTGGCGTTCTCGCTTTTACAACAACTGGGGATACAACTCATATTGGCACCCATATAATTATGGTCATTACTACTCTGGTTTTTATGTAGGATGGAATAACAACAATTTTTATTGTCCTCCATATTATAGAAACAATTATTTTAACAACCGTTATTATAGAGCTAATAGAGGAGCTAATCCATATAGAGCAGTTACTTCTAGAAGAAATTATAGCAGCAGACGTGCATACAGTGCAAGAAATACTCATAGATCAAGACGTTCATCAAATGTATATCGAAGAAGCTCTAGAACTAGAACGAATAGATCGGCAACTAATTCAAGAAATGACAGAACTAGAAGAAGCTACAATACAACAAGAGGTGATAGATCAACAAGATCAGTAAGAAGAACTAGAACAAGACAATATTCAACTGGAGGTCATAAACCTACAAGGTCAGTAAGAAAAACTAGAACAAGACAATACTCTACCGGAGGTCATAAACCTACGAGAAGAGCTAACACTAGATCTACAAAAAGTAGTACAAGACGTAGTTATACTCCATCTAGAACAAAAAGAAGTTCGAATAGAAGTTACTCTCCTTCTAGATCTAGTAGTAGATCAACACGCTCTTATACTCCAAGCAGAAGCTCTTCTAGAAGCTCTGGATCAAGAAGCTCAAGAAGTTCTAGTAGCAGAAGAAGATAATTTATTCAAAAAAATTAAGAAACATGAAACGAATTTTAATAGTTGCAATTTCGATTGCATCATCTCTTAGTGCCTATTCACAATCACTAGACTACAATGATTTAGGTCTTTTATTTTCAAAAGATGGCAATTATGGTACAGCAAGATACGAGGCTATGAGTGGAGCTTTTGGAGCTTTAGGTGGTGATATCTCAGCTTTCAGTATAAATCCAGCTGGTAGTTCTGTATCTAAAATTAGTACTGCTTCCGCTACCCTAAGTAATCGTAATACTGATTATTTAACTTCATACTACGGGAATCCTTCATCTTCCCAAAATGATTACTTCAACCTTTCTCAAGCAGGTGCAATCCTATCTTTTGATACTGCATATAATTCAGAATGGAATCGTTTTGCTCTTACTTTTAATTATAAAATTAAAAGTGATTACAGCTCTTTTTATTCAGTTAAAGGTAATAGTGGTTTCTTATTTCATAGCGAACATTTTAACGATACAAGTACACCAAAAAATAAATTTGATGGTTCTATTGAACAAAGATATTCTGTAGAAAAATCAGGACAATCAAGTGTCTTTAATCTTGGTTTCTCTGCTGTTCATCAAAATAAATTATTTTTAGGAGCTTCCTTAAATTTTCATGATATAGATTTAAGCAGAACCGCATTATTGAATGAAGAAAATGATGATGCTAATGGAAACATATTAAAAGCTCAAAACAGAATAGACTCTTACATACAGGGTAATGGTGTATCTTTAAGTTTAGGTTTTCTATACAAGTTAAATAAAAATATTCGCATTGGTTTAGCATACGAAACTCCCACTTGGTATGAAGAAATCGCTGAAGATTATAAAAATGACTTAATACTATCAGGTGTAACTAATTTAGGAATAAATGGTGGAAACGATTTAATAAGTGAATTATACATCTATAGATTTAAATCTAACAGTAGAATAACTGCTAGTGGTGCTTATATATTTGGTAAACAAGGGTTAATTAGTTTTGACTACACCTACAAAGATTACCCAAATATAAAATATAGAGAAAATGATACAGCCTTTATTGAAGCTAATCAAAACTTCGCTTCTCAATTTAGAAGTACTCATGCATTAAATGTTGGTACTGAATGGCGTTTCGACAGATTAAGTATTAGAGGGGGTTACCATTATGAGAAAAACCCAAATCTTTTATCAGCACTTGGAGGTAGTGTTAATAAAGATAATATTAAAGGATTTTCTGCAGGTTTAGGTTATAATTTTGGCAATATGAAGATTGATTTATCATACAGAAAATCTGAAAATTTAGAGTTTCAAACTTTATATAATTTAGGAGACATTAACCTTAACAATAACACGAGTAGAATATCGGGGACTGTTACTATAAATTTATAATTATATAAAATTAACATACAGAAAAGGTCTTGTAGTATTACAAGACCTTTTCTGTATATATATATCAGTTTTTTACCGTAATTTTGCATTTCATTTATTATGACATGGATTCAATAAAAATAAACATACAAGAAACTAATAATGAAACTATTATTAAATTTGTTAGTAACACAATTTTAATTAATGGTGGAAGTTATGAATTTAACAATATAGACGAAGCTAAAAACTCGCCATTAGCTCAACAACTTTTTTACCTTCCTTTTGTAAAAAAAGTTTTTATTACGGCTAATTTTATCGCTGTTCAAAAATTTGACATTGTTCAATGGAGTGATGTTGAAGAAGAAGTTAAAGAACAAATTCAAAACTATATACAAGAAGGAAACCCTATCGTTAAAGAGGAGGTAACTAAAAAAGACGCTACTGAAGTTTATGCTGAAGTAACACCAAATCCAGCAGTAATGAAATTTGGAACTAATAAAGCGTTAACACAAACTGATGTTGAATTTAAAAACATTGATGAAGCTAGTAAATCTTCTCCTTTAGCTCAAGCCTTATTTAATTTTCCTTTTGTTAATGAAGTATTTATTTCAGAAAATTATATTTCTATCACTAAATACGACATGGTAGAATGGAATGAGGTATATCAAGAAGTTCGTACCTTTATTCGTGGATATCTTCAAGAAGGGAAAAAAATAATTTCTGAACTTCCTAAGCAACAAACTAAACAAAATGTTGAAGTTCCTAAAGAAAACTTATCTGACACTGAAGCAAAAATTGTTGATATATTAGATGAGTATATAAAACCAGCAGTAGCTTCTGACGGTGGGAATATAGCCTTCCAATCGTATGACGAAAACTCAAAAAGAGTAAGTGTTATTTTACAAGGAGCATGCAGCGGTTGTCCATCATCAACAGTAACATTGAAAAATGGTATTGAAACTATGCTAAAAGAGATGTTACCAAATCAAATTAATGAAGTAATTGCTATTAACGGATAATTTTACAATTAAAATCATCAACTTTTTTTATGTCTGAACAAGTAAAACCTTATAAAAATTCCGAATTAGGAAAAAAAGAGCAGGTAGCTCAAATGTTTGATAATATATCTGAAGATTATGACGGTTTAAATCGTGTAATTTCTTTAGGTATTGATGTTAGTTGGAGAAAAAAAGTAGTAAAATTAGTGGGTGAAAACAATCCAAAACAAATATTAGATATTGCTACTGGAACTGGAGATCTTGCTATAATGATGGCACAATTAAACCCTGAAAGAATTGTTGGACTAGATATTTCTAAAGGAATGTTGAACGTAGGAAAACAAAAAATAAAGAAAGTTAGCTTGTCTGAAAAGATAAAAATGGTAGTTGGAGATAGCGAAAATATCCCGTTTGACGATAATACTTTTGATGCTATAACAGTTTCTTTTGGTGTTCGTAATTTTGAAAACTTAGACAAAGGCTTAAAAGAAATACTTCGTGTTTTAAAACCAGGAGGTAAGTTTGTTGTTTTAGAAACCTCAAACCCAACTAAATTCCCATTTAAACAAGGGTACAAATTTTACACAAACTTTATATTACCAATAATTGGTAAACTTTTCTCCAAAGACAAAGTTGCCTACTCTTATTTATCTGAAAGCGCAAATTCTTTTCCTTTTGGAGAAGCTTTCAACAATATTTTACAAAAAAATGGGTTTAAGAATGCAAAGAATTTACCTGTAACTTTTGGAGTTGCATCAATTTACACAGCTTTAAAATAATATGTTTAAAAATATTTTATTATTCGTTTTAGTATTAATAATACCTGTAACAGCTTTTAGTCAGGCTGAAAAAATATTAAACCTTCCTAGTTTTGATAAGCCTTTATTTCATTATGGTTTTTACTTAGGGTTAAACAACAACAGCTATAAGGTTTCTTATAAACCAAGTGCTATAAGCTCACCAGATATAACAGTGAACTCATCTGTTGGTTTTAACGTTGGTTTAATAGCTGATTTAAGATTACACAATAACATCAATCTTCGTTTTGAACCTGGGCTTATGTCTAACACGAAAACTTTAGTTTTTAACCATATTGGAGGCACTAACGAAAATATAAAAACAAGAGAGGTTGGAGCTACTTTTCTTCATTTACCTGTAATTTTAAAACTAAGTACTAATAGGCTTAATAATATTAGACCTTATGTTCTAGGTGGTTTATCTTTTGATTATAACTTTTCAAGTAATGAAAGTAGTGATGATGATAATTTTGCAGGAAAATTTAG
Organism: Tenacibaculum sp.; assembly: GCA_042093175.1. Taxonomy (GTDB): domain Bacteria; phylum Bacteroidota; class Bacteroidia; order Flavobacteriales; family Flavobacteriaceae; genus Polaribacter. The sequence continues at coordinate 6,568 of JBELFC010000006.1, forward strand.
AACTACCACAGGAAACTTTATGTATGAAATTGGAATAGGAGTTGATTTATATTTAAATTATTTTAAATTCTCACCTTCTATTCGAGGCGTATTTGCTATAAATAATGAAATTAAATACGACAACACATCCCCTAGTCAATGGACAGATCCAATTGACTTTCTTGGTACTAGAGGTATCTTTTTACATTTATCTTTCGAATAACTCATATTACAATAAAAAACAAATGGCTTCCAAAACTGGAAGCCATTTTTTTAAAAGAAAATTCTTCTCTTTTAACCTTATTAGATAGAAGTCCCCCGAAATCTATCAATTATATAATAAGACACGTTTATAATTAAAAGGTCACATGTTTTTTCAAAAAAATAAAGACTATCAAATTTGATAGTCTTTATAGCGTAAAGTTTTTACTTTACTATTAGATAGAAGTCCCCCGAAATCTATCATTAATATTATCTATAACAATAGTTTATACTGTACAAATATATAGATATTTTTTAACATCTCATCACTTCACAAAAACTATTTTACTGTTAACCACATCTTTAATCGGTAGTACAACATTACCATCTGAAGTATTAATAGTCATACAAATGTTATCAATTGCTATAACTACTCCTTCTACATCTCCAACGATTACTCTTTGACCAATTCCTATATTTTTTCTAGAATAATAGCCAAACAACAATCTTGTTACCACATCCTTTGCTCCAAGTCCAAAAGCTATTGTAAACGCTAATAACACTGAACCAATAACCAATGTTAAGTTACTTTTTATAACTGAAGTATCAACACCAGCCTGATCTAGAGCTGTAATAGACAAGAATACTACAATCAAATAAAAAGCAATGTTACCTACTAAATTACCTCCAGAAATTTCAAGTGATTTAAACATTGATTGGATTGCTTTTTTTACCATCGTACCTAAATAAGCACCAGCAACAAAAATTCCTAGTGCTGTTAATAATTTTGGTAAGTAGGCAAAGAAACTTTTAATTCCTTCTGAAACTGCTACAATGCCAAAGATACTTGACCCAGCCATCACAAAAATTAAAATTAAAAACCACTTAAGTACTCCTAAGATAATTTTAGTTAAAACAATATTTATGGTAGAGTTTCCAAAAATTTCAGTTTTGCTTAATTTTTTAGACCATTCATCTATTTTTGTTTTTGCTAAAGCTTTTCGTACGATATACAAAAACACCTTTATAAATAGCCATGCAATTATTATAAAACTAATGAACCCTAAAACAGTAGGTATAGACTCATTCAGGTCATTCAATATTTTTTTAAAAGGATTGAGAATATTCATTTGTAAAAAAATCATAGTAGTATTAGTTTAATTATAACAGTTATTCAGTTTCTTTTTTATCAGTTTTCTCAGGAGTTCCACCACCGTTTAATAGATCAGCTACAACATTTGGGTATTTAACCACAAATAAATCAGCTACATCAATAGAAAGCTTAATCATTGCCACATCATTAAGTACTTTTTCTTTAAGTACCTCTGGCAATTCTTCGTTATGTAATATTTTCTTAAATGGATTATCCATAATAATTACAACTCATTATACGTTTTTACGACTTTCTCTTTAGCTCGCTTCAAACGCATTTTAACAGCGCTTTCGCCTAATTCTAACACTCCTGAAATTTCTTTTATGCTCATATCATCTTGATATTTCATTAATAAAATCATTTTTTCAGAAGGCGGTATCATTTCGAGTACTTTTGCCAATTTTTCTGACTTTAACTCAAATAGTGTGGTATCATCAATTTCATCAAAACCACTATCTTCCTCTTTAATTTGGTCAGTTACTACTGTAACTTTTTCTTTTTTCTTTGCACTGTTCCTTTGAACATAATTCACGCAAAAATTATATGTAAATGAATATAACCAAGTAGAGAATTTAGATTTTCCTTTAAAAGTACGCAATTTTACAAATAAACGAATAAAAAGATCGTGCGTTAAATCCTGTGCTTCCTCTTTACTTTTAGAGAAACCATAACATTTATTATACACAACGCCAGCATATCGGTCGTATAAAATAGCGAATAAATGAGTATCATTTTTCTCCACTATTTTTTTAACCAGCTCTTCGTCACTTAATTTTGTAACATCAATACTTTTCAAAGGCTAAGTTTGATTATTGTTTGTTTAGACTTGTAGTAAAATAAGACACACTCTTTTTTAACAAGTCACTTTCATATTTATTAGTTAATCAAAATTAACAATTCTTTAACAGTTATGAAATTAAATTTAAAAAAAATAATAACTTTTGTAACATTTTTTAATAATGCTACGTATAAGTATATGTAGAGTGATTGATAATTATAAAAAAATAGTTTTTATTACATGAGACAACTTAAGATTACAAAGCAGGTTACCAATAGAGAAACTGCCTCATTAGATAAATATTTACAAGAAATAGGAAAAGTAGATTTAATTACTGCTGATGAAGAAGTAGAATTAGCTCAACGTATTAAAGCTGGAGACCAAAGAGCCTTAGAAAAGCTAACAAAAGCAAACTTACGTTTTGTGGTATCTGTGGCTAAACAATATCAAAATCAAGGATTAACACTTCCTGATTTAATTAATGAAGGAAATTTAGGTTTAATTAAGGCGGCAAAACGTTTTGATGAAACTAGAGGTTTTAAATTTATCTCTTATGCAGTTTGGTGGATTCGTCAATCTATCTTACAAGCATTAGCTGAACAATCTCGTATTGTTCGTTTACCTTTAAACAAAATTGGTTCTATTAACAAAATCAATAAAATGTATGCTTTCTTAGAGCAAGAAAATGAGCGCCCTCCAAGTGCTGAAGAAATTGCTAAGAAATTAGACATGACAGTTAATGACGTTAAAGAATCAATGAAAAATTCTGGTCGCCATGTATCAATGGATGCTCCTTTAATTGAAGGTGAAGATTCTAATTTATATGATGTATTAAATTCTGGTGAGTCTCCAAACCCAGATAGAACATTGTTACATGAATCATTACGTATTGAAATTAACCGTGCTTTAGAAACATTAACTCCTCGTGAGGCTGATGTTGTTAAATTGTATTTCGGCTTAGGTGAACACCAACCAATGACATTAGAAGAAATTGGTGAAACTTTCGATTTAACTCGTGAGCGTGTTCGTCAAATTAAAGAAAAAGCAATTAGAAGATTAAAGCACACATCTCGTAGTAAAATTTTAATGACTTACTTAGGATAATAATACATACAATAGCAAATAGTTAAAATAACTATTCGTTTTTGGATTAATAAAAAGAAAACTCTTGAAGTATCAAGAGTTTTCTTTTTTAGTTATTGCCCTTATTAGTTTTAACTATATTTGCATCACAACACAACAAACAAATACATTTAATGGAAAAACTTATTGCTCCTTCAGTTTTAGCCGCTGATTTTGGAAATTTACAGCGTGATTTAGAAATGGTTAACGAAAGTAAAGCTGATTGGTTTCATATAGATATTATGGACGGGGTTTTTGTCCCGAATATTTCTTTCGGAATGCCTGTACTAAAATCAATAGTGCAACATGCTAAAAAAACAGTTGATGTACATTTAATGATTGTAGACCCTGATAGATACATTGAAACTTTTGCTAACTTAGGAGCAGATATATTAACTGTTCATTACGAAGCTTGTACTCATTTACACAGAACAATACAAGCAATAAAAGCTACTGGAATGAAAGCTGGAGTTGCTTTAAACCCACATACTCCAATTGCAGTTTTAGAAGATATCATTCAAGATTTAGATTTAGTTTGTATTATGAGTGTTAATCCTGGATTTGGAGGACAATCATTTATTGAAAATACCTATAAAAAAGTACAACAACTTAAAAATCTTATTGAATTTAATAATGCTTCTACTTTAATTGAAATTGATGGTGGAGTTACTGATAAAAATGCTAATAAACTAGTTGAAGTTGGTGCAGATGTTCTTGTTGCTGGTAGTTTTGTGTTTAAAAGTGAAACTCCAATAGAAACTATTGAAAATTTAAAAACAATTGTCAATTAATTTCTGATCGGCAAAATATATAAAGCGGTAAAAATTAATTTTTACCGCTTTTTTATTAATTATACTGTTCAAGTAAATAGTAAATTAAATCGGTAGTAGTAACTATACCTTTTAATTCTCCCTCTTCAATTACTGGTAAAGCATGAAACTCTTTTTTTGATAAAATTTCAGCTACTTCCTTTATTGTATTTGAAGGACTCACTGTTACTAAATTCTTTGCCATAACTTGCTCTATTGTAAACATATTATAAACTATAGTATCTACATCACTTTCATCTTCATCTATTGCATCTGCAAAACTAATTCTCAATAAATCAGTATAACTTAACATTCCTACTATACTCTTGCCACTTACAACAGGAATGTGTCGTATATCATTTTCTTTAAATAGTTTTTCAGCAATCATTAAATCATCTGATAAATTTAGTGTGATAACATTTTTAGTCATTATTGTTTGTACTGGCGTTCTTTTTTTCATCTTAAATATGGATTTATTATTTCTATTTCTACATCAAATTTCAGAAAATATCTCTTTAGAAAAACTGACTTTTATCAGTAAAACAATAATTATATATTCGTAACTTATTAAATGCTTTTTATTTTAAAAAGTAGTATTTTTACAAAAAAGCCAACAAATTTTGATAGAAGAGTTAAAAAACAATTACGGTTATTTATTTGAAGAAGCTTTATTAGAAGAAATAAATGATGTAGCCATTTTAAAAGACTTTAAAGCTGACGTTACTATCATTGAAACAGAAAGCTATATTGTTTCCATTCCCTTATTATTAAGTGGAGCTATTAAAATTTTAAGGGAAGATGAAAATGGAGATGAATTAGTTTTGTATTATTTAGAGAAAGGCGATACTTGTGCAACTACATTATCATGTTGCATGGGGCAAACCAAAAGTAAAATAAGGGCTGTTTCAGAAACTGACGTTACATTATTAATGATTCCTAAACAGAAAATGTCAGAATGGTTGAGTAAATATAAGAGTTGGCAAGAATATATTTTACAAAGTTACCATAATAGATTACAAGAGTTTATAGAAGCAGTTGACACCATTGCTTTTTTAAACATGGATCAACGCTTACTAAAATATTTACGAGATAAAGCTTTAGTAAACCATAATGATATAATAAGTGTTACTCATCAACAAATTGCTAATGATCTTCACACATCAAGAGTTGTTATTTCTAGACTTTTAAAATCTTTAGAAAAACAGTCAAAGATAGAGCTACAGCGAAACCAAATAAAAGTTCTAGAACTTTAATATTAATTATAACAGTTTTTACAAATTAATCAATACTCTTATCAAAATAAGCTCCTAGAAAACCAACCCCTATACATCTAAAAATCAACACAAAACAAAATATTCTTCAATAAAATTTCTCTTTATCTTTATAAAAGAGAATCTTTTTCATTTTTCTAATAAAAAAAACCCTTCACTAAAATCTTATTCTTCTTTTTACATAGATTTACCACGTTATAAACCTAAAAATCAGGTATTTCAAAAATAACACATCGATTGATCAACGAAAAAACTCAAATAAAATGAATTCTATTATTTGATAATATTAATAATAAATATTAATCGTAATGAAAAAAAACGTGATTAAATCTTCGATTGCGTATGCCTCAATAATTTTGTCAATTAATTCTTGTCAAAATTATGACAACGTAAACCCTTCTAATATTGAAAATCAAAATCTAATTTCAACAAAACATTTAAAAGACGAAAACCTTATAGGAACAGCTTCAGCCACTCCCTTTAACACAGGATACTATGGTCCTTACAAAACATATAAAATGGCAAGTGGTCAAAGTTATATAGAATGGGCAGTACCTAATTTAAAATGGTTTTTTGGAGTAAACCCAACAGTTTATAATTGGAGAGGAGCTAATACAAATAATATGTTAGCTTATTCAAATCCTGATCGTGTTTTTATAGGAGAAACTTGGTGGAATAGTATGCTTTTGAACTATGATGCTTATGCAGCAAAATCGATCATAGCTCATGAATTCGGTCATATATTACAATACAATAATAATTGGTATTGGGCCAGTGGTAAAAATCAAGAAATTGGAGCAGATTTTTTTGCTGGTTATTGGCTAGCCAGTAATGTTGGTCAGAATATTTCTTGGCAAGAAGCTTCTAATTCATTTAATAATTTTGCAGCTATTGGTAATGGAATTTCCCATGGCTCTTCTACCGAAAGACAAGCCGCTGCTAAATTAGGCTATTACACGGGTTACTATGCAAACACTAAAGGTTTTTTAGGATGGGATAAAGTATATCAATTATTAGTGCGCTTTTGGGGATATATCGGAGAAGGTAGGTATTGGTATGATAGTACAGATTATTATAGGACTAGCAAGAAAATAAAAAATAAGAAAATGTACGATGATCTTACAAATAAACAAGCCGATTATTTTGAATTTATGATGCATAATTTTAATGAAATATTAGATATTAAAACAGGCAACGTTTCAAAAGAAGAATTTAGTAAGTTTTCGCTAAAAAAAATTAAATAGATTTAAAGCCATTTCAAATGAAATGGCTTTTTTGTTCACTCTATGTAACAAATGTTACACTAAAAACCATGAAAAACTCTTAAATTACATAACCCAATAATCAGATAATCAATAACTTAAAAAACGTCCCCCCGGATTTGATTATTACTTTAGTCCCTCCCCTGTGAAAGCATCTTTTTTTAATAAAAAAGATGCTTTTATATTAAAACTGTAACATTGGTTACTGATTACCTTTTATTTCAGAAGTAAATTTGCATGCAACAAAATGTGTAAACATGAAAATAAAGCTTTTTAAATTTTTAATAGTTAGTTTTTTTCTTTCCAATGTTATTAGTGCCCAAAACAATATTCTTATTTCAAAAAAAGAAATCTTGAATAAGGTTAAAGAAAACAACTCTTCTCTTAAAATAAGTAAACAAAATTATTTACAAGCTCAAGCAAGCTTTAAACAAACAAATGCTATTTTTTTACCAAACATAACTGCTTCTCACACTGGGTTTATTACAACAAATCCTTTGATGGCATTTGGAAGTAAATTAAATCAAGGAGTTTTAATTCAAGCTGATTTTAATCCTATTTTATTAAACAATCCAAAACGCACACAAAATTTTGCTACCAAAATAGAAATTCAACAACCGATATTAAATATTGATGGTTTATATAAACGTAAAGCTGCAAAAACTAAAATGGAGGCTAGCAGTTTACAAATTGAACGTACTAAAGATTTTTTATTATTTGAAGCTGAAAAATTATACATGCAACTACAATTGTCATATAAAAATGTATCTGTTTTACAACAATCATTAGAAGCTGCAAAAGTAAACTTACAAATGGCTGAAAATAATTTTGAGCAGGGTTATTTACAACGTGCAGATATTTTAGCCATAGAAGTACAAGTTACGGAAGTAAAAAATCGATTATACACAGCTAATAACACCATAGAAAACACTTCTAACCACTTATCCTTTTTAATGAATGAAACACAGAACAATATTTATCACCCAGCTGATAGCTTAGAAGTAAAACCTTTTAATATGTTATCAAATAAAACTCTACCAGATAATCGTTCAGATTTAAAAGCTATGCAATTAACTTCCGAAACTTATAAAAAAATGCACACAGCAAATAAAATGAGTTTTTTACCTACCTTAAATGCATTTGGAAGTTATGAGTTATATGACAATAAAATTTTTAATGCTAATAGTAATGGGTATTTAATTGGCGCTCAATTAAGTTGGAATATTTTTAAAGGTGCTGAACGCTATGGGAAAATTCAAGAAAGTAAAGCTACCTATGAAAAATCAAAACTTGAATACCATCAGTATAAAGCAAAAAGTGAACTAGAGTTGAACAAAACTAAACGCACGCTAGCATATACTAAAGAGCAATTAAAGTTAACAAAACTAGCGTTAAGGCAATCTTCCGAAGCATTACGAATTCGAAAAAATCGTTTTAAAGAAGGATTAGAAAAAACCTCAGATTTACTATCAGCAGAAACTCAATATGCCCAAAAGCAATTACAATACTATCAAACAGTATATCAATATAACTATACTAAAATTTATTTAAATTTTTTAACAAAAGAATAATTACACAAATGAAAATCATTTATAAAATCACACTTATTCCGGTATTCTTATTACTTTTTAGTTGTGGTAAAAAGGAGACAAAAACACACTCAAATAACAGTCCGAAAATTGCTGTAAAAGTAAGTAAGATTATTACTAATAATAATAGTCTTTTTATAACTGCAAGTGGTAAAATACAAGCAGTAAACAATGCAGATTTAAGCACACGCATAATGGGTTTTGTAAACAAAACTCATGTTAATATAGGTGACAAAGTAAAAAAGGGACAATTATTAATCTCAATAAACAATGCTGATTTACAAGCAAAAAATGCTCAAGTAAATGCAGGTGTTACTGAAGCTAAGGTTGCTTTTAACAATGCTAAAAAAGATTATACTCGTTTCAAAAATTTACTCACTAAAAATAGTGCTTCACAAAAAGAAATGGATGATATGACAGCACGTTTCAAAATGGCTAAGGCTCGTTTAGAATCTGCTAATCAAATGAAAAATGAAGTGAGTTCTCAATTTAAATACACAAATATAACTGCTCCTTTTAGTGGAGTGATAACAGCAAAAAGTATAAAATCTGGAGATATGGCAACTCCAGGAAAACCTTTAATATCTATAGAAAACCCAAACATTTTTGAAGTTATAACAATGGTTTCTGAAAGTGAAATTTCAAAAATTCAAAAAAATATTGAAGTCAATGTTCTAATAAAATCCATCAATAAAACTATTAAAGGAAAAGTAACAGAAATAAGTCACTCTGCAAAAAATACTGGAGGTCAATATATAGTCAAAGTAGGTTTAAATAAAACTAATGAGAGTATTCTATCTGGAATGTACACGACTGTTCAATTTCCTATTACGAACACAACAACAATACCTAACATTATTTTAATCCCTAAAAGTGCAATTATCACTCGTGGTCAATTGTCGGGTATTTATACAGTAAGTCAAAGTAAAACAGCAATATTACGTTGGTTGCGATTAGGGAGAACTTTTGGAAAAAACATTGAGGTTTTATCAGGTTTATCAGCTAACGAGTCTTATATAATTTCTTCAGAAGGCAAATTATATAATGGCGTAAGTGTTTTAATTAAATAATTATAAAAATCGAAATTATGAAAGAAGGATTAGCAGGAAAAATAGCGAAAGTCTTTATAGACTCTAAGCTAACTGTACTTCTAATGATCGTGTTTATGGTTATTGGAGTTTACAGTTCTTTTTTAATTCCTCGTGAGGAAGAACCTCAAATAGATGTACCTATAGCAGATATTTTTGTTGGATACCCAGGAGCTAGCCCCAAAGAAATTGAATCAAGAGTAATAAAACCATTAGAAAAATTAATTTCAAATATTAAAGGAGTTGAGTACGTATATTCAACTTCAATGAAAGAACAAGGAATGGTTATTGTTCAATTTTATGTTGGTGAAGATATTGAACGTTCTTTTGTAAAACTCTATAACGAAATTAATAAGCACATGGATAAAATGCCTAAAGGTGTTACCATGCCCCTTATTAAAACTAGAGCTATTGATGACGTACCCATGTTAGGGTTAACTTTATGGAGTGAAAATTATGATGACTACCAATTAAGTCAGATAGCTCAAGAATTAGATAGTGAAATTAAAAAAGTAAACGATGTTGCAATCACTCATAAAATTGGAGGAAGAGAAAGGCAATTACGAGTAGTTTTAGACAAAGATAAACTTGCTTCTAGTGGACTAGATTTTTTAACTGTTTCTGAAATGATTAAAAAAAACAACTCTCAATTAAGTTCAGGAAGTTTCTCTAAAGGTGATACAGAATTCTTAGTAAATACAGGTAGATTTTTAGAATCAGTATCAGATGTTGAAAATTTAGTCGTTGGAGTACAACAAAATCAACCTATTTATTTAAAACAAATTGCTACAATCATTGATGGTCCAGAAATACCTAAAAATTATGTTTCATTAGGTTTTGGACAAGCTAGCCCTAAAAAAAACAACTATAAATCTGAATACCCTGCAGTTACCATTTCAGTAGCAAAACGAAAAGGTGCTGATGCCATGAAAATTGCTGAAGTTATTATTGATAAAGTTTCTCATTTAAGAAAAACTCTTATCCCTGATGATGTGCATGTAGAAATTAGTAGAAATTATGGAGAAACAGCTTCACACAAAGTCTCAGAACTTCTACTCCATCTTATTGGGTCTATTATTGCTGTAACATTAGTAGTTATGCTTGCCATGGGATGGCGTGGTGGTTTGGTAGTATTTTTATCTGTTCCTATTACGTTTGCCTTAACGCTATTAAGCTACTACATGTTAGATTATACTTTAAATAGAATTACACTATTTGCATTAGTATTTGTAACTGGTATTGTAGTTGATGACTCTATTATTATAGCTGAAAACATGCACAGGCATTTTAAAATGAAACGCCTAGCTTTTAAAGAAGCCGCACTATACGCTATTAATGAGGTAGGTAACCCAACTATTTTGGCCACTTTTACAGTAATAGCATCAGTATTGCCAATGGCTTTTGTTTCTGGATTAATGGGGCCTTATATGGCACCAATGCCAATTGGAGCTTCAATAGCAATGATTTTATCACTATTTGTTGCTTTAACAATTACACCATATTTAGGGTGTGTTTTTTTAAGAGAAAAAGAAAATAAAGGCGTTAAATCAAAATCTGAGAAAACAGTAGAAGAAACATTTATTTATAAAATTTATGATAAACTTGAAAGGCCTTTATTAGAAAACAAAGTAAAACGTTGGTTATTTTTAGGAGGTACTTTTTTAGTACTAATAGGAACTATGGTTTTATTTTTCACTAAATCTGTAGCTGTTAAAATGCTACCTTTTGATAATAAAAATGAGTTTCAAGTAGTTATTGATATGCCTGAAGGTACAACCCTAGAAAGAACTGGAGTTGTAGCACAAGAAATTTCACAGTATTTATCAACCCGACCTGAAGTATTAAATTATCAAAATTATATTGGAACATCAGCTCCAATAACTTTTAATGGTTTAGTTCGTCATTATGATTTACGAGGTGGAAGCAATATGGCTGATATTCAAGTTAATCTAATTGACAAAGGTCAACGTAGTATACAAAGTCATGGCATTGCAAAATCAATGCGTTCTGATATTCAAAAAATAGCTTCAAAATATAATGCTAATGTAAAACTGGTTGAAGTTCCACCAGGACCTCCTGTTTTATCAACAATTGTTGCTGAAGTTTATGGCCCAGACTACAAGGAGCAAATTAAAATTGCAAATAGCATTCAAAACATTTTAAAAAACACGGATGATGTTGTAGATATTGATTGGATGGTTGAAAGTGATCAAATAGAATATCAATTTAAAATCAATAAAGAAAAAGCGATGCTTTATGGTGTTACACCTCAACAGATAACACATACAATGAACATGGCTTTATCAAATCGTTCTATTACAAATTTATACGATGAAAATGCATCAAATCAAATTGGTATAATACTAGCTTTAGATGAAAGTGAAAAATCTACTATTAGTGATATCTCTCAACTTAAAGTTAAATCTCAACAAGGAAATATGCTTCCTATTGGTGATTTAGTAGATATTAAACAAACCAAAAGTGAAAAAAGTATTTTCCGAAAAAATCAAAAACGTGTTGTTTATGTAATGGCTGACATGGCAGGAAAACTAGAAAGCCCTGCTTATGCAATTTTAGGTATGGAGGAAAAGTTAAAACAAATAAAAATTCCTGAAGGTTATAAATTAAATGAAATGTATCTCGGACAGCCAGATTATGAAGATGATTATACTGTAAAATGGGATGGTGAATGGCAAATTACATTAGAGGTTTTTAGAGATTTGGGAATTGCTTTCCTTGGAGCGATTCTATTAATTTACATTTTAATTGTTGGTTGGTTTCAAAACTTTAAAGCACCAATCGTTATGATGGTAGCAATACCTTTATCTTTAATAGGAATTATTTTAGGTCATTGGATGATGGGAGCTTTTTTTACAGCTACTTCGTTTATAGGAATGATAGCTTTAGCTGGGATTATGGTTCGGAATTCTGTTTTACTGATTGACTTCATCAATTTAAGATTAGCAGATGGAATTCCTTTAAAACAAGCAGCTATTGAAGCAGGAGCTGTTCGTACAACTCCAATTTTATTAACAGCAGGAACCGTTGTAATTGGAGCATTTGTAATTCTCTTTGACCCTATTTTTCAAGGATTAGCAATATCATTAATGGGAGGTACTATTGTATCAACAGTACTTACTTTATTAGTTGTGCCATTGGTATACTATATGATAGAAAAGAAAAATCATAAATAACAAACTCCGTAAACTTAAAAGCAATAGCAATGTTAAATAAATATTTCAGAACAATAGTAGGCACATTTATTTTATTAAGTATTGTACTTACAATATATGTAAATCATAATTGGATTTGGTTTACAGTATTTATTGGTCTAAATCTAATTCAATCAGCATTTACTAAATGGTGCTTACTAGAAACAATTTTAATCAAAGTATTTAAAATAAAACATTAACCCTTTATTATTTTAAATACCAAGAGGCTATCATTTATGATAGCCTCTTTTTAATTAGGGATAATAAGTATCCATAATCAAACAACTGTAAAACTTATAAAATATTCAAACTTGCAATCATTTTTACTTTATTAGCCATAGTAGCATAATTAGGAGAGAACTTTATAACCTCATCTGCTGCTGCTTTATATTGAGTTTCATTCCCATTTCCTTTTACAGTAAATGCATATTCAATAGTATCAAAACCAACAGGAGAAGTTTCATTAATACCCAAAAAACCTTGAAGGTCTAGCCCAGATTTTATCTCTAAACTTACTGATTCTAATTCTATTGCTTTAAGTGAACACATTGCTACAAAAGTAACCATCATACACCCTGAAAGCCCACCCAACATATAATCTTGTGGTGTCGGTGCTGAATGTGCTCCTAATAATTGTACAGGTTCATCAATAGCAAATGAAAAATCGTGAGAAATAGTATCATTTCCTAAAGTAAGATCATTGGTGGTAACACCTACTTTTGTACCTCCCATCCATGTTGCTTTAATACCACCATTATACATCCCATTTGTAGCATTTTTCTCTACTGTTGCTTTGTAAGCTCCTAACGCTTCTAAATTTAATCCGTTAATCATCATTATATTTATTTTTCTAGTTTAAATAACCGTTTTCTATTAATTGTTTTTGAACTTCTATATATGTTTCTTCATATAATTTATCTATATCATTTATAGGCATAAACGCATCAGAAAATCCAGATTTTTCAGGATCAATCATTAATTTTACTGACTGAATAAAGTGTTTAATTAGTTCCTTTGGGTTTTCATTTCCTACAGATATTCTCATCGTAGTTTTATGAATTCCTGCTTTTAATAATGCCTCCTGATCTAATTCTGAATGCGAAGTAAACGCTGGACATAATAATGTTGTATTAATTTGACCTAAACTCACTTGAAAACCAAATGCAGGCGCCAATGTGTCGAAGAATTTTTTAAATGCGGAATCACTTACTCCAGCTTTTTCAAAATCAATAGTAAACAATGGTGCTGCTAACTTATATTTACTAACTTTTTTCATAATGGCATTATTCTCATTGTTTTCAATGGCATTACATATTACCGACATTTCTGGATTGGAATTGAAGAATTTAGCCAATACTAATGTATTTACACATTTTTGCGTCATTCTTAAATTCAACGTTTTCATACCTGATAAGATTTCAAAAGCAGCATCAGCATTTAAAAAAGCACCCTTAATATAATATACATTCCAAAACAACGACTCATCCCAATTTATTCCATCAACCTTTTCTCCTTTAGGCACAAACATTAAACTGTTTTTTCCAATTATTCCACCCGCAATTGCATTACCTGAACCAGTAATATCTTTTGTGTAACTATGAAATAAAAAATCTGGTCGACATTCTTCATCTTCTTCTTGTAAAGGTTTAATTAAAAATGGAGTTGCCACTGTTCCATCTAACATCACCATAGAACCGTTTTGTTTTGAGTATTTACATATTGCCGGAACATCTAACATATAACCATGCGGATTACATGGTGATTCTATATATACATGTATTTTTTTTCCATTTTTTATTTCATCTTTATACGTTTCTTTTGCATCATCCATTACTGGTTTAAAATCGTCTAATGTGTATCCGTCAAACCAAACAACTTCAATATCCATTTTGTTTTTTTTCGCAAAAAAATCTTCAATTAATTGATATGCTCCTCCATAAATATTTCTAGATACAATTAGAATATCTTGATAATTCAATACATTAGATAATAATGCGTCTATTGCTGCCATACCACTATTAAAATTCCAAGCAGTATATTCATTTGCATATTTTCCTGCTTCTAAATGAACCATATGCGTACCCAAAGCCATTGATGTTGGATTTAGTGATCTTGAATAAATGTGATGAATAGACTCTTTTCCATTAAAAGCATCATCAATCCACTCTGTACATGAATAATCATAAGTAGATGTTCTAGCAATTACTGGAGTTGCTGAAAACAAAGCTGCAATATTATTAAATAAAGGCATTGGGCCTTTTGCATTTAAAGTAGCATCCGATTGCTCTAATGATTGATATGTTTGTTTCAATGGCCCTTGCAAAGTTTCCAAAACTTTAGCTATTTGAAAAGACATAAATCGCTTTGCATTAAAATACGCTACTTTTTCACTTGCGTCTAATTTACCAACAGTGTCATTTGTAATCTCCTGAAGTTTTGATATATCAGATTGAGCGGTGTAAATATCTATAGCTGCCTTTTTTAAGGTCTCTCCATAAGCGCTATTAGGATTAATTTGAAAATATGCTAACTGTTCAATTGCTAACTCTTCTATACTAGAGCAAGCTGTAGAATTTCTTTTTGGTGATAAAACCTTTGTGTTGTTTAAAGTACTCATTTTTGTAATTATTTAAGATTGAAGCAAATTATTTTAGTTGAACTCATTTCTCGTATTGCAGATCTAACACCTTCTCGTCCAATCCCACTCTTTTTCACTCCTCCAAATGGCATCATATCAATACGGTAATCAGATGAATCATTAATCATTACACCTCCGCACTGTAATTCATTACTAGCTTTAAAGGCATGTTCTATATTATTTGTAAAAATTCCTGCATGTAATCCGTAAGGAGAATCATTACTTGCTGTAATTCCTTCTTCTAATGAACTTATTCTTGAAATTGTTGCTACTGGCCCAAAAATCTCTTCTTTTCCATTTAACTCATTATCAAAGTCTCCTTCAATAATAGTTGGCTCTATCCCGTTTCCAACTCGTTTCCCTCCACACAACACTTTATACCCTCCTTTTACTAAATTTTCAATTGATTTTTCTATTACATCAATAGCTTCTTGTGTAATAATAGGTCCCATATCGGTATTATCATCTTCAGGGTTTCCTAATCTGACAGCTTTAGAAAGATTTATGATTTTTTCTTTAAAAGAATCGTAAATAGTATCATGCACATACATTCGCTTTACTCCTACACAATTTTGACCAGCTGCCCAAACCATGCCTCCTATACAGTTTTTTGCAACTGCTTCTACATCTACATCATCCATAACAATTACTGGAGAACTAGAACCTAATTCCATTCCAACCTTCTTTACTCCTGCTGCTTTTGCAATAATTTCTCCTGATTTAGAACCTCCTGTGAAGCTTACCATATCTACCCTTGAATCAGTAACCAGAATATCTCCGAAATTATTTACAGGTCCAGTTATAATATTAAGAATATGATAAGGTAAACCAGCCTCAAGAAACAACTCTACTAATTTTATTCCTGAAATAGGAGTAAAATCTGAGGGCTTTAATATAACTGCATTACCAGCAGCTATGGCGGGTCCTATTTTATGAGCCACTAAATTTAACGGGTCATTAAAAGGCGTAATTGCAGTAATAATTCCAATAGGATCATATACATAATGTCCTTTTTTTAAAGCTCCTCCTTCAAAAGCCGCAAAAGGAACAGTTTCTCCTATTACTCTTTTTGCTTCTTCTCCACAAAGAGTAAGTGTATTAATACATCGATCTACTTCTTTACCTGCTTCTCGTTTAATTTTCACTCCTTCATTTACAATAACCTGAGTAAATTCATCTTTTCTTTCTTTTAAAAGAACAGCTACCTTATTAATGATTTCACTTCTATGAAGTGGAGATAAATTTCTTGAAATCATTTTTCCTCTTTCAGCAGATTTTAACACCTCGTATACATGTTCTTTCTCTGCACAAGAAATAGAATACACGTGATTTCCCGAAAAAGGGTTAAAAACTGGTAATTGCATAGGAGTTTCAACCCAACTCTCTCCAATAAGCATTCCTTTTGCATTCACTTTTTTATCTAATAAATCTATTATCATAATTTCTCTTTTTTTAAAATTGATAATACATCTGAAAACACGGAATAACCTGTTTCTAACTTACCTGCTCCTGGGCCAGTTATCATTAATTTCCCTAAATATTTAGTCGTAATTTCTATAGCGTTTGTTACTCCTTCAACATTATATAATGCGTCAGTTCTTGATAATGATTCTGGTGTTACTTTTCCTTCTAAAAGGTTTCCTTTTTTTTCTAAACTTCCAACTAAGCGAATATTTTCATTAGCTTTTTTTGCTGCATTTATCTCTTCTATAGAAATAGAATCAATTCCTTTTGTCAAAATTGAATCTAATCCTAAATCAACACCAAAAACCTTATGCGACAGAATTGCAACCTTTCCTCTTGCGTCATATCCTTTTACATCATTCGTTGGATCAGCCTCGGCATATCCTTTATCTTGCGCTGTACGTAAAGCACTATCAAAAGAATCTCCTTCTGACATTTTTGAAAGAATATAATTGCTCGTACCATTAAGTATACCTCTAATTTTAAGTATTTCATCACCTACTAAACATTCTTTTATTAAAGAAAATGTAGGGGTTCCACTTAATACAGTTCCTTCATATTGAAGAAATACATTATTTTCTTTAGCTAGTTTATTTAATTCGGTAAAATGTAGTGCTATTGGTCCTTTATTAGTTGTTACTACATGCTTACCATTAGAAAGAGCTTTTTTTATAAAAGTATAAGCAGGGTCTCCAGTAGAATAATCACTATAAGTTGCCTCTACAATTAAATCAACTTCTTCAAAGGAGCTTACTTCAGTATCTTCGGACATGCTATCGTCAGTTATAAGTTCTTCCTTATTTAAATTCTCTAGTAACTTCTTTAAGTCTATTCCTTTTGGGTTGTACATATTCCCTTTCTGAATATCTTTTATGACAACAACCTTAATTTTTTTTTCATGCTTTTCTTGCAACCAATCATTCTTCTCTTCTAAAATTTCAATGAATCCTTGTGTTACCGTTCCAAGCCCTATAATACCAATATTCATGTTTAAATTATTTAATTATATTTGTACAAAATTCAATAAAACACATGTATTACTGAATTTAATCCATCAAAAAAAACATAAAAATGAAATTTATTCTATAAAAACATTTCAAATGAAGTTAGATCAAAAAGATATTCAAATTTTGAGCTTATTACAGAAAAATGCTCGGTTATCAAATAAAGAAATAGCTGTTGAATTAGGAATAGCGGCATCTACATGCCATGAGCGATTAAAAAGATTAACGAGAGATGGCTTTTTTAAATCTTTTAATGCCAATCTTGATTTAAACAAGCTCGAGTTTAATATTGAAGTAATGATTTCTATTCAACTTAATAAACATGAAAGAGAAGTTATTAATTCTTTTATAAAAAATGTAAGAAAAATTAACGGGGTTATTAAATTATATCACATGGCTGGAAGAACTGACTTTATGCTTCATGTGGCTGTAGGTAATTCCAACGAATTACGTTCATTGATTTTAGATGAGCTTACTAAGTTTAACTATATAGGACATATAGAAAGTTCAATGATTTATTATCATGAAAACATAAATCAATTGCTTATAAAACCACATTGATAAAAACTTTCTTTAACAATAAATTAACTATCATGAAGCATCGTTATGTAACAAATGTTACAAATACCTATTTGGTAGTTACATAATTTCGCCGTCTTAAATCCCCAATATTATATTTCCCCTTAAAGAAGAAAAGCAACAGAAATTATTCTGTTGCTTTTTATAGTGACCCAGGAAGGACTCGAACCCTCATCGTCAGAGCCGAAATCTGATGTTCTATCCAATTGAACTACAAGGTCAAAAAATTATGAAAGTTTTGCTTTTACAATTCCTGATATAATTTTACCGTCAGCTTGTCCCGCTAACTTTTGTGATACAATCCCCATTACTTTACCCATATCTTTCATTCCTTCTGCTCCAACTTGACTTATAGTAGCTACTACTACTTTTTCAATTTCATCTTCACTTAAAGCTTCTGGTAAGAATTGTTCTAACACTTTAGCTTCTGCTAATTCAGGTTCTGCCAAATCTAACCTATCTTGATCAGTAAAAACTTTCGCGCTGTCTTTACGTTGTTTAACTTGTTTTTGAATTATTTTCATTTCTTCTTCTGAAGATAATTCATTTGCACCTCCTTCTGTATTTGCAAGCATAAAAGCTGACTTTAATGCTCTTAATGCAGTTAAAGCTACTGTATCTTTCGATTTCATAGCTTCTTTCATTTTATTCATTACCTCTTGCTGTACACCCATTTTTTAGTTTTTTAAGTAAAAAATTCCTGATTACTCAGGAATTTAAAAATATTTAAAATTGTGTTATTAATCTACATTATCATGTAAGAATGAGTTATTAGATTGTAACAAATCATTATTATCGGTATTCAATGCTGTATCAGATTTACTAATATCTTTATTAGTTTCAATATCTACACCTAGCCTTTTATAAGCTGGTTGACGCTCAATTTCATCTATATTTTTACTAACTTGATCAGCAAATTTATAGTTAAAACCTTTCATTTTCTCACGTCTCTCTTGTGCTTTTCTTTGCAACTCAGATATTGTTAAACTTAAAGGTGTTACCTCCTCATTTGAAGTATCTGTAATAGTTTTTTCTTCAGTTTTAGTTTTTACCTCAAAACGTAAAGCTTCTTCTACTTCATTTTTAATTGTTGGCGTAGAACTTTTACCAATAGTAGGTTCAGCACTAAAATCATCTAAAACATAACGCTTTTGTGTTTCTTTTACTAACGGCTTAACTTCTTCTGCTTTTACTTCAATACTTTTAATATCTTCAGTTGTTTCTACTAAAGTTGAATTTGGTTTAATTTCTTCATATGAATTTAAAGGTAAATCAAACAATAGATCTTGTTGAATATATTGTTGTTTTTCTTCTTTAATCTCTTCTTTTACATCTGAAATATTTGTAATAATAAAATCTTCTTCTGAAATATTTTCTACAGCAATTTCATCATATACTACATTAATATTTTTTATAACATCAGTAGTAGGTATTAAATCAAGCTTTGTCTTTACTTCTTCTTTTTCTTCTTCTAAAACATGAACAATTTTTTGTTCAGGCTTAGGAGTTAACGGTTGATTTATTGTTGCAGCTTTTTCTATTTTTTGTTCATCAAAAGTATAGGTAGCTTTTTGTTCATCTTCTAAGGTGTGAACAATTTTTTTAACTTCTGTGTTTGTTATATTACCTTGCTGGTCTGCAGCAAAACCAGTTGCTACAATAGTTAAAGATAGTCCATCTTCCAATGATTCATCTTCCCCTATACCCATGATAATATTAGCATCAAATCCAGCTTCTTCTTGAATATGATCGTTAATTTCTCCTATTTCATCTAAAGTAACTTCATTAGCTCCTGAAACTATTAATAACAATACATTTTTAGCGCCTGTAATTTTATTATCGTTTAATAAAGGAGAGTCTAATGCTTTTACAATAGCATTTTTAGCTCTATTAGCTCCTGTTTCTTTTGCTGATCCCATAATTGCAGTACCACTGTTAGATAACACAGTTTTTGCATCATGTAAATCAATATTTTGTTTATAGTGATGTGTAATTACCTCTGCTATACCCTTAGCTGCTGTAGCTAATACCTCGTCAGCTTTAGAGAAACCAGCTTTAAAACCTAAATTTCCATAAACCTCACGTAATTTATTATTGTTTATAACAATTAAAGAATCTACATTTTTACGTAACTCATCAATACCAGTTTGAGCTTGTTTTGAGCGCATTCTTCCTTCAAATTGAAATGGCATAGTAACGATTCCTACCGTTAATATATCCATATCTTTCGCAATTTTAGCAATAATTGGAGCTGCTCCAGTACCTGTACCACCTCCCATACCAGCAGTAATAAACACCATTTTGGTATGTGTACTCAACATTTGTTGAATTTCTTGAATACTTTCTGCAGCTGCTTGCGCTCCAACCTCAGGGTTGGCTCCAGCTCCTAAACCTGATGTTAAGTGTGCTCCTAACTGAATTTTATTAGGTATTGGGCTGTTTTCTAACGCTTGAGAATCGGTATTACAAATTACGAAATCTACTCCGTGAATTTGTTTACTATACATGTGATTTACTGCGTTACTTCCTCCCCCACCAACACCAATTACTTTAATGGCATTCGATTGTGTTTTAGGCATGTCGAATGAAATGTTATCAAATTCTGCGCTCATAATAACTTTCCTTTTATTAAATTTTTGTTTACTAATCTCCTCTTTAGGGGAATAAATAGGAGTATTTCTTATATAATTAACTATTCTGCATTATCTAAAAACTCTTTGAATCGTTCTGTAAACTTTTCAAAAAATGATTTAGATTTATGTGTCTTTCTTTTATTCTCTACAACAGGTTCTTCCTGTTGTTCTGTTTCTTCTTTTATTACTTCTCTTTCAAAAATTGGTTCTTCAATAATTTCTTCTTCAACCTTCTCTTCCTCTTCTTTTCTTTGTTTTTCTAGGCCTTCCATTAATAAACCTACAGCTGTTGCGTAAGCAGGGCTAGATAAAACATCGTCAGAATCTCCTGCTAAATGCTCATTTGGATACCCTATTCGTACGTCCATCCCTGTAATATACTCAACTAATTGACGTAAATGTTTTAACTGTGAACCTCCACCAGTAAGAACAATACCAGCAATTAGTTTTCCTTTCTGGGTTTCATGCCCATAATTTTTTATCTCTAAGTATACATGCTCTATAATTTCTTGAACACGAGCATGAATTATCTTTGATAAATTCTTTAATGTAATTTCTTTAGGTTCTCTTCCTCTTAAACCAGGTATCGAAACAATTTCTGTTTCTTTATTTTCTCCTGGCCATGCTGAACCAAATTTTGTTTTTAATAACTCAGCTTGCTTTTCTATAATTGAGCAACCTTCTTTTATATCTTCAGTTATAACATTCCCACCAAATGGCACAACAGCCGTGTGCCTGATAATACCATCTTTAAAAATAGCTAAATCGGTTGTTCCACCTCCTATATCAATTAAAGCAACTCCTGCTTCTTTTTCTTCCTGACTTAAAACAGCAGAAGCTGATGCTAGTGGTTCAAGAGTAATATCTGATAAACTTAATCCTGCACTTTTTACACATCTACCAATATTTCTTATAGAAGATACTTGCCCAACTACTACATGAAAGTTGGCTTCTAGCCTGCCTCCATACATTCCTATAGGCTCTTTAATATCTGACTGACTATCAACTTTATATTCTTGAGGTAACACATGAATTATTTCCTCGCCAGGCAACATTACCAACTTATGTACTTGCCCTACTAAATTCTCAATATCTAATTCATCTATTACTTCGTCTGACTTTTCTCTTGTGATATAGTCACTATGATGTAAACTTCTTATGTGTTGACCAGCTATTCCAACTACAACCTCTTCTATTTGTTGACCGGAAACACTTTGTGCTTCATCAACCGCTTGTTGAATAGACTGAATTGTTTGAGTTATATTATTTACCACACCTCGTTTTACACCTAAACTTTTCGCCTTACCAATACCTAAAACCTCTAGTTTTCCATATTCGTTTTTACGACCAATCATGGCAACAATTTTGGTAGTACCAATATCTAACCCAACTGCTATTTTATTGTTTTCCATCTTGATTTTGTTTTGTGCACACAACTTGATTGTGATATTTTACATTTATTTCTTTA
The DNA here is from genome assembly GCA_042093175.1 of Tenacibaculum sp. GTDB lineage: Bacteria > Bacteroidota > Bacteroidia > Flavobacteriales > Flavobacteriaceae > Polaribacter. The sequence goes on from JBELFC010000006.1 coordinate 28,818, forward strand.
TACTTCTTTATAGAGCCATCTATTAACGCTTTGTTATAAAATGCTTTAAGTTTTTTAAATTTAACTTTTACATTTTTAAGCTTTCCAAAAATTATTTTATAGCTTCCTGTACGAACAGTAAAAACATATTCGTTTTGAGCATTTCTTTCAACAGCAATGATCTCTTTAGTAAAAAAATCATCTTTTGAAATTGTCGTTATTAACTGAATTAATTCTTTTATTTCTTCAGCGTTTCCTACACCAGAAGCTAAAGGTACACGAGCCGAAAAATTTGCTGATAAAGGCATTTTAACACCATACTTATCAACATAATAGGACGTATTCTTATCAACAACTCGAACTATTGGTTTTCGTTGTTTTATGATAGTTTTCAACATCCCATCTATAGTTAAAAAAACAGTTGCTTTTTCTACATATGGGTTTGCTGAAACATTAGTTTCTAGAAAGTGTAAATCTACTATTCTTTTTGGTTGGTTTTTAACAAATTCTCGACTTTGTATTAACAATTTATCAACCGCTTTGTGTGTCAAGAAGTTATTATCTCCCGCTTCAAATTCAACAATAGTATTTTTTACTTTTTTTGCATCATTTCTATCAGATGTAAACCCGTACAAAAAGAGCAAAGCCACCACTAAAACTACTAATGATATGTATGGTACTATTTTTTTCACTTTTAAATTTTATACTTTTCTTCTAATTTAATTTTCACATCATTTACTAACAAACCAATATCTCCAGCTCCAATCATTACTATGATTTTTGCTTCAGATTTTAGAACGTCTTCAATTATTTTTTGTTTTGTTGTTAACTTTTTATTTTCAAGAGACATTTTATCTAACAACCAAGATGAAGTCACTCCTTTTATTGGCAACTCTCTAGCTGGATATATATCCAACATCAACACCTCATCAAACTTAGAAAGAGCTTTAGAAAAATCATCTGAAAAATCTTGTGTTCTACTAAACAAATGTGGCTGAAAAACTGCTAGTACTTTTTCGGCAGGATACATTTCTCGTACAGAGTTTTCTACTGCATTTATTTCTGTAGGGTGATGTGCATAATCATCAATCAACACAACACTATTCGTTTTTAACTTATAAGAAAACCTCCTTCGAACTCCTTTGAATGTCTTCAATTGCTGCTTTATTACCTCTAAAGAAACACCATAAACATCCGCCATAGCCAATGCTGCTAAAGCATTCATCAAATTATGTTTTCCTGGTAAATAAAACTCTATATTTTCTACTAAATTAGTTGGCGTTTTTACACTAAATATATAAGCTCCATCATTTATTTCAACATCAAAAGCCATATAGTCTGCATCATCATTTACAGCATATGTTAATCCCTCAATAGGCAATCCCTTTGCTACAATTAATGTATCAGTAACTTTATTTGCAAACTCTCTAAATGATTGCTCTAAAGCATCCGCCTTTCCATAAATATCTAAATGATCAGCATCCATAGAAGTAATACAGGCTATATTTGGAGATAGCTTTAAAAACGACCTATCAAATTCATCTGCTTCTACCACTGAAACCTCATCTCCACCTAAAATTAAATTCGAATTATAATTCTCAGTTATTCCTCCTAAAAAAGATGTAGCCCTTACCGGTTCCATTATATGCCCTAAAATCGAAGAAGTTGTTGTTTTTCCATGAGTTCCTGCAACCCCTAAACAAAAAGAGTTTCTAGTTATCTCTCCTAATATTTCAGCTCTTTTTAAAACAACAAAGCCATTATTTTTAAAATAAGTAAGCTCCTTATGCTCATCAGATACTGCTGGCGTATAAACCACAACTGTTGATTTCTTATCCAAAAACGATAACGGAATATTTTTAACCAAATCCTCAAAATGAATTTCTATACCTATATTTTTTAATGAATTAGTAATTGGTGTCTCTACCTTATCATAACCAGCTACTACTTTTCCATTTACAGAAAAATAACGAGCAATAGCACTCATTCCAATACCTCCAACTCCTATAAAATAAACATTATGTATCTTACTTAAATTCATCTACTCCTTAAAATGGATTATTTTTTCTATTTCGTTTACAATATCATTTGTTGCATTAGGTAATGCTAAAGTTTTAATATTCTCACTTAAACTTTCTTGCTTCCCTTTATCTTTCAACAATGTTTCCAATACAATTGGAAATGTATTCAATTCACTTTCTTTCACCAAAATTGCTCCATGCTTATCTACAATAGCTTTGGCGTTTTTAGTTTGATGATCTTCAGCTACATTTGGAGATGGTATAAAAACCGTAGGTTTCCCTACTATACACAACTCTGAAACTGAACTTGCTCCTGCTCGTGAAACAATAAAATCAGATGCCGCATAAGCCAAGTCCATCCTGTTCAAAAATTGATGCACCTGAACATTTTCATTTAAATTATACTTTTTATACTCATCATAATACAATTTACCACATTGCCATATAACTTGTATATTATTGTTTCTAAAAAAGTCTAATTGAGACTCTATCAATTGATTTATTCTTCTTGCTCCTAAACTCCCTCCTAAAACCAACACTGTTTTCTTATTTGTTTTTAATTCGAAAAACTTTTTACCCTCATCAGTTTTCGAATGAATAAACAACAAATCTTGCCTAACAGGATTTCCTGTTTTAATAATTTTATTAGATGGGAAAAAGCGCTCTAAATTATCATATGCTACACATATTCTTTCTGCTTTTTTACTTAACAACTTATTTGTTATTCCTGGATATGAATTTTGCTCCTGAATTAACGTAGGAATGCCTTTTTTAGCAGCAACCATTAAAGTTGGCCCACTTGCAAACCCCCCAGTTCCGATCGCTACATCTGGTTTAAATTTTCTTATGATACCATTTGCTCTCCATAGACTACTTAACAACTTAAAAGGAAACATTAAATTCTTTAACGTCAACTTACGTTGTATTCCAGAAATCCACAAACCTTTTATATCATAACCAGCTTGAGGTACTTTTTCCATCTCCATTTTATCTTTAGCACCTACAAACAAAATACTAGCATCAGGATATCTAAGCTTAATTTCATTAGCAATAGCAACAGCAGGGTAAATGTGCCCTCCTGTTCCTCCTCCACTTATTATAACCTTAATCGATTGTTTCATGTAAAATATCTAAAGGATTATCATCTAATATCGTTTCTTCAGTTTCGTTCTTTGAAGCACTTACACTCAATATCATTCCTAAAGCAAAGCAAGTCATCCATATTGAAGTTCCTCCACTACTTATTAAAGGTAATGTTTGACCAGTAACTGGTAAAATATTTACAGCTACAGCCATATTAATCATAGCTTGAAAAACAATGGGAATACCTACACCAACCACCATTAATGTCGCAAAAATTGTTGTCGCCTTTTTCGCTGTTATCAATATTCTAAACAACAATAAAAAATAAATAAAAACTACCAAAAGCGCACCTAATAAACCATATTCTTCAACAATGATTGCATAAATAAAATCTGATGATGATTGTGGTAAAAAATTCTTCTGCACACTCTTTCCAGGACCTTTTCCTATTGGCCCTCCAGTTGCTATTGCTATTTTAGCTTTCTCAACCTGATAACTTTCTGCTCCTTCTGACTTAGAAAAACTCTCTAATCTACTTTGCCATGTATTCACACGGTTAGGCATAGCATCTGGAAAAGCTTTCGCAACTAGTATAAAAAACAGTAACGAGAACAACCCTATTCCTAATATATAACCTATATACCTTAAAGGGTACCCACCTATGAACACCAACAATAAAATCATAGTAAAAAATATAGCAGTAGTTGAAAAATTTGCTGGCAATACTAATATCAACACCAACCCAACTGGCAACCATAATTGCAATAAACTATCTTTAAATTGTATTTGTTTTTCTTTATTTCTAGCTAAATATCTTGCTACATACACCATTAATACTAAGCCTGCCAATGTCGATGTTTGAAATCCTATCCCCACAAAAGGTATATGAATCCACCTACTAGCATTTGCCCCTTCAATTACAGTACCTTGCGCCATTGTAAAAATCAACAACAACACTACTATTGGAAGCATTAACACAGATCCTCCACTAAAATACCTGTAAGGAACTTTATGCACTCCATAAATAACAGCAAAACCAGTAATCAATAAAACAACATGTTTTATCAAATGCCCTATTGTTGAGCCATTACCAACAACATACACCAAATTTGTACTAGCACTGTACACTGGCATAAATGAAAATATTGCCAATACAGTAACTATAGCCCAAATTGCTCTATCACCTTTTATATGTTGAAAAATGGATTTCATTCTACTATTTAACTCTTTGTTTTTTTTAAACTATAAACTCTTTACTGCTTCTTTAAACTTCACCCCTCTGTCTTCATAGCTATCAAATAAATCAAAACTAGCACAAGCTGGAGATAATAAAACAGTATCTCCTTTCTGAGCAATTTTATGTGCTACTTTCACAGCCTCTTCTGCTCCTGCTGTTTGCACCAAAACATCAACAACATTACCAAATGTTTCAATAATTTTTTGGTTATCTAACCCTAAACAAACAATTCCCTTTACCTTTTCTCTTACCAATGGTAACAAATCTGCATAATCATTCCCTTTGTCTACTCCACCTACAATCCAAACTGTTGGATTATCCATACATTCTAAAGCATAATATGTTGCATTTACATTGGTTGCCTTACTATCATTTATATACTGAATGCCATTAATTTTCTGCACATTCTCTAAACGATGTTCAACACCTTCAAAATCTGATAAGCTTTCAGCAATTGTTTCTTTTCTTACTTTCAACAACCTTGCCGCCATAGCAGAAGCCATTGCATTTTTTGTATTATGCTTACCTTGTAATTTTAAATCTGCAACATTCATTAGAACTTCTTCTGTATTTAATTTCATTATTATTTTATCTTTTCTAACAAAAACACCATAAACCAAGTCTTCTTTTAAAGAAAAAGGAACTAACGTTGCTTTTGTTGTATTATTTTTTAACCAATTTGAGATCACATTATCATCTGCATCATATATTAAAAAATCTTTATCTGTTTGATTTTTTGTTATTCTAAATTTTGATGCTATGTACTTATCAAAGTCATAATCATATCTATCTAAATGATCAGGAGTTATATTTGTTATAATGGCTATATGAGGACTAAACTCATCAACACCATCTAACTGAAAACTACTCAACTCCAACACATACTCATCATAGTTTTTCTCCGCTAATTGTTTTGCAAAACTATCACCAATATTACCTGCTACACCAACATTGAACCCTGCATTTTTTAATAAATAATGAGTAATCAAAGTAGTCGTAGTTTTACCATTAGCTCCTGTTATTCCTACTATTGTTGCTTGAGTAAATTCATTTGCAAATTCTATTTCAGAAATAACTAAAATCTTTTTCTCTCTTAATTCTTGAACCAACTGAACATTATCAGGGATCCCAGGGCTTTTCATTACTACATCAGCAGAAAAAATCTTAGAATTAGTATGCGTACCCTCTTCAAAATCAATCACATTATTTAAAAGAACTTCTTTATATTTTTCAGCTATTTTTCCTTTATCAGTAACAAAAACATCATATCCTTTCTGCTTCCCTAAAAGAGCAGTTCCAACACCACTTTCTCCTCCTCCTAAAACAACTAATCTCTTCATTTATCTCAACTTCAAGGTTACCATAGCAAATACTGCCAATAAAATACCCACAATCCAAAATCGAGTAACGATCTTACTTTCATGAAATCCACTTTTTTGGTAATGATGATGAATAGGTGACATTTTAAAAATTCTCTTACCTTCACCAAACTTCTTCTTCGTATACTTAAAATAAGATACCTGAAGAATTACTGATAAATTCTCTATCACAAAAACTCCAGCTAAAATAGGTAGCAATAATTCTTTACGAATAGCAATAGCTATTACGGCAATTATACCTCCAATAGTTAAACTACCAGTATCTCCCATAAACACCTGAGCTGGATATGTATTATACCATAAAAAACCAATCAATGCGCCTGCAAAGGAGAATATAAAAACAGTCATTTCTCCTGACTTTGGTATATACATTACATCTAAATAATCTGCAAAAATTATATTTCCAGACACCCAAGCAAAAATTGCCAATGCGATTACCATTATTGCCGACGTACCTGCTGCCAAACCATCTATACCATCTGTTAAATTAGCTCCGTTAGATATTCCTGTTACAATAAAAACTACTACAAAAATGAATACTACCCATCCATATTTCCTGTAACCATCTCCTAAAAAACTTAACGCTTTTGCATAATCTAATTCATTATCTTTCAGAAAAGGAACCGTTGTTTTTGTAGATTTATGAGCAATACCAAAAACTTTCTTTTTCCCATTCTCTTGAATAGTTTGTTCTACTAAAGGCAATTGCTCTTTTATAGTTACATCGGGATGAAAGTAAAGCATCGCTCCTACAATTATACCCAAACCTACCTGACCTAAAACTTTAAACTTACCTTTTAATCCTCCTTTATCTTTTTTAAATACTTTTATATAATCATCCGTAAAACCTATAACCCCCATCCATAATGTGGTTATTAATAAGATTATGATATAAATATTTTCTAGCTTAGCTAACAACAATACAGGTATCAGAGTTGCTAAGATGATAATAATTCCACCCATTGTTGGAGTACCAGACTTTTGAGCCTGCCCTTCTAACCCTAGATCACGAACAGTTTCTCCTACCTGTTGCCTTCTTAAAAAATTTATGATTTTTTTTCCAAAAATCATTGAAATCAATAACGATAAAATAAATGCAGATGCTGCACGAAATGTTATAAACTGAAACACACTTGCCCCAGTTAAATTAAATTCATTTTCTAAATATTGAAAAATATAATACAGCATTCGTTATGATTTTTTTAATTGATTAAAACAATTTATCACTTCTTCTAAATCATCAAAATGATTTCTTTCACCATTTATTTCTTGATAATTTTCATGTCCTTTTCCTGCTATTAAAATTATATCACCAGGTTTTGACAACTTACATGCCGTTTTTATAGCCTGCCTACGATCTAAAACCGACAATGTTTTTTTGTAATTTTCAGCAGTAACTCCTACTTCCATCTCATCAATTATTACTTGCGGATCTTCAGTTCTTGGGTTATCTGAAGTAAACACCACTTGCGTACTTAATTGGGTTGCAATATGAGCCATTTTTGGCCTTTTAGTTTTATCTCTATCTCCACCACAACCAACAACAGTTATTACTTGTTCATTTCCTGTTCTTATATCATTTACCGTTTGCAAAACATTTTTTAAAGCATCTGGCGTGTGTGCATAATCTACAATCCCAGTTACTCTATCATCTGATACAGTGTATTGAAAACGCCCACTAACACTCTCCAAGTCACTCAACAATCTTAATATTTCAATTTTCTCTAAGCCTAATAAATTCGCCACACCATATATAGCTAACAAATTATACGCATTGAAAACACCTATTAACTTTGTCCAAACTTCAATTCCATTAACTGTCAACAAACTTCCTGAAAAACTTTTTTCTAAAACCTTAGCTTTAAAATCAGCTAGTGTCTTTAAAGCATATGTTTGTTTTTGAGCCTTGCAGTTCTGCAACATTATCTGCCCATTTTTATCATCAATATTTACCAAGGCAAATGATGACTTAGGTAATGAATCAAAAAAAGATTTTTTAACATCTCTGTACTCAGCGAAAGTTTCATGATAATCTAAATGATCATGAGATAAGTTTGTAAACACACCACCAGCAAACTCTAACCCTTCTGTTCTTTTTTGATGAATTCCATGTGAACTCACTTCCATAAAACAATACTCAACACCTTCTTCAACCATCTCAGCCAAATATCTATTAATCATAACAGAATCTGGTGTAGTATGTGTTGCTTTATACTCTTTGGTATTAACCACAACTTTTACGGTAGATAATAACCCTACTTTAAATTCAGTTTTCTTAAATAACTGATACAAAAGCGTAGCTATAGTTGTTTTACCATTTGTTCCAGTTACTCCTATTAATTTTAATCTTCTCGAAGGATTTTCATAGAAATTAGCAGAAATAATAGCCAAAGCAGTACTTGAATCATCTACCTCAACATAAGTTACTTTATCTTCTTTCTCCTCTGGTACTTCTTCACAAACAATAACAGATGCGCCAGACAAAACAGCTTTATTTATAAATAAATGACCATCTACCGACACTCCTCTTTGAGCAACAAAAAGATCTTTATCACCAACCTTCCTACTATCAAAATTAATGTTACTAACCCCTACATCTGTACTTCCAAAAACTGAATTTACAGAAACCTTATATAATATGTCTTTTAATCTTTTCAACTATAATAATCTTAAATAAACAGTTGCTCCTTTTGACACTTTCACTCCTTTTTTTATTGATTGCTCCATCACTTTCCCCATTCCAGAAAACTTAACTTTCAATCCCATATTCTCAAGCAATGAAATAGCATCCATACCACTCATATTAACAACTTTTGGCATAATCGTTTTATACTTACCCAACTTCTCATAATAATCCTGATACTGCTTATCTATTTTAGCATAAGAAATAGTATCAGAAACTGATTGATTATCAATAGGTGTAGTCGTATAAATTTTTTGCGCAATTTCTTTAAAGACCGGAGCAGCAACATCTGCCCCATAATATCCTTTTTCTTTTTTAGGCTCATGCACTACTACTATACATGAGTATTTAGGTTCTTTTGCTGGAAAAAACCCAGCAAAAGACGCTACATATTTTTTATTTGAATAATGCCCTGACACTACTTTCCCATTGCTATCTTTATGCCTTGGAATGTATTTTTTTGCAGTACCTGTTTTTCCTGCCATTGAAAAGTTAGAAGAGTATATTTTTTTTGCAGTTCCCTTTACAACTACATTCTCCATAACTTTTCGAATTTTATCTAATGTTTTTTGAGAAGCTATTTTTTCTTTCAAAATTTCTGTTCCAAAACTTTTATCAACTCTATTCCCCATTCTTAATTCTTTCACAAAATAAGGCTTAACCAGTTTCCCATTATTTGCTACTGCATTATAAAAAGCTAGCGTTTGCAAAGGTGTTAACGAAACACCATACCCCCAAGCCATCCATTCTAATGAAATAGGACTCCATCTTTTTTCTTTCGGATTCGGTATATATGGTTTCCCTTCCCCTTTTATCTTCACTCCAGTTTGCTTATCCAAACCAAAAGATTTAATTTTATCAATAAACTTTTTAGGATTTTTATCATAATGCTTCCTTATGGTCTTTACAATCCCAACGTTTGACGAAACCTCAAAAACTCTAGCTAAAGAAATCTTACCATACCCTCCATACTTACTATCCTCAACCTTTCTATTATTTATAAAAATTTTCCCTTTACCACAATCAACTACTGTAGAGGTATCTGCCACTTTATCATCTAAAGCAGCCATTAAACTCGCTAACTTAAATGTTGACCCTGGCTCGTGACTTTCCCATACCGCATAATTTCTTTTCTCATAGTACTTACCTTTTGAAGTTCTACCTAGATTCGAAATCGCTTTAATTTTACCAGTTGCTACTTCCATAACAACAGCACAACCATGTTCTGCATCAAAATCTTCCAACCTTTTTAATAACGCATGATGAGTTATATCTTGAATATTAACATCTATTGTTGTTATTATATCATGACCATCAACAGGCTCTTTCTCATTTACATCATTAATAGGTTTCCATTGTCCTTTTGCTATTTTTTGCTTCAACCTCACTCCATTTTTCCCTTCCATATAGCCTGCAAAAGCCCCTTCTATACCTGCACCACCTCTATAATCATCATACCCTATCGTTCTTTCCGCAATTTTACCTATTGGATGTACCCTTACAGTCTCTTGTTCCGCAATAAAACCTCCCCTGTAAATACCTAACCTTAAAATTGGAAAAGTTTTTATTTTAGCATAATCATTATACCCTATATTTCTCGCTATTAGCAAATAACGATTTTTACGTTTTTTTGCGTTTCTTAATTTTTTTTGATAATAATCTGCTGATTTCCCCAACAATCCAGACAAAGACTCTGACAACCCTCTAATATTTTTTTCAAAAACACTAGACTTCACAGTCATCACATCCATTCTTATAGTAAATTTAGACATTGACGTTGCCAATAAATTACCATCTGAAGCATACACGTTACCCCTATTTGCAAATATTGTGTCGTTTCTAACTGTTTTTTCCTGAGATAATTTTCTATATTTATCCCCATCTATATACTGAAGTTTAAAAACCCTAAAAACAATAACCACAAAAAAAAGCGTCATTAAAATTACAACTACATAGAGTTTATTTAATATGCCTTTTTTTACCACCATTATTATTTATTCTTTTTTTAAGGTTACTTTAATTTTTTTCGGGGGAGTTTTTGCTGGCTTAAGTTTTTTTCCTTTCACCTTTTTTCGAATACTACTTTCTAACTTCATCCGCATTAAAATAGTACTCGTATCAACATTTTCTGCCCTTAATCGCCTCTTCTCTCTATTCAGCTCAGCTATCTTCACTACTTTAGCATCTGCACTATGCGCACTTGAAATCATAATAAGCAACAGTGCTACAATAAAAATAAGTATTCGCCAGTTTTTAAAAGCACTTTCATCAGTAAGAAAACTACCTCTCAAAACATCATAAACACTCCTCCTAACTTTAGACATAAAAACTATTTTAGCGTTGCTATTCTTAATTTAGCACTCCTAGCCCTGTTATTCTCTTTTATCTCCTCTCTTGTTGGAACAATCAGCTTCCCTACTTTTTTTAAAGGAACACTAATATTTCCAAAAAAATCTTTCTCAGGCTCTCCACTAAACAAACCAGTTCTAATAAAACGCTTCACCAATCTATCCTCTAATGAATGATAAGCTATAACACTCAATCGTCCTTCTTCATTTAATAACTGAGGCATTTGTTGCAAAAATTCTTTCAACACCTCCAACTCTTGATTCACTTCAATACGAATAGCCTGAAATATTTGCGCTAAAATTTTATGTTCTTTTGCTTTTGGCAGAAACCTCTCCAAAACCCCTTTTAATTGAAAACTAGTTTTTATTTCATCTTCACCTCTTGCTTCAACAATTGTTTTTGCCAACACTCTAGCATTCCTAAGTTCCCCAGACAAAAACAAAACATCAGACAACTCTTGCTCCCCGTAAGTATTTATAATTTTTCTTGCTGAAAGCTTTGACTTCTGATCCATTCTCATATCCAAATCAGCATCAAACCTTGTTGAAAAACCTCTTTCAGCAGCATCGAACTGATGAGAAGAAACTCCCAAATCAGCCAAAACACCATCAACCTTCTTCACTCCATAAAACCTCAAGAACCTAGATATAAACCTAAAATTCTCACCTATTAACACAAATCGATCATCTTCAATTTTATTCGCATGCGCATCTGGATCTTGATCAAAAGCAAACAATCTACCATTCTCTCCTAAACGACTTAAAATCTCACGTGAATGCCCACCTCCTCCAAAGGTCACATCTACATACACTCCATCTTCTTTTATATCAAGTGCATCTACACTCTCTTTCAACAACACTGGACTATGATAATTCATCTACCTCTGTATTTCCCATCACCTCTTCTGCCAAATCAGCAAAATCAACAACAGCTTCATCTATTACTTTTTCGTACTCCTCTTTATCCCAAATCTCTATAATATTCACAGCAGAAGAAAGCACAAGCTCCTTACTCAAACTTGCAAATTGACACAAATCTTTCGGAATTAAAATTCTTCCCGAAGCATCAACTTCAACTATCTTTACCCCCGCAGTAAATCTCCTTATGAAATCATTATTCTTCTTAACAAAACGATTCAACTTATTCACCTTATCCATCATTAAGTTCCACTCTTTCATCGGATACAATTCCAAACATGACTGAAAAACAGAACGTTTAACCACAAAACCCTCTTGCAACACTGATGATAATTGCTTTTTAAAAGCTGATGACATCATCAACCTTCCTTTAGCATCCATCTTACATTCATATGTCCCAATTAGGTTTACCACTTAATAAATTGATAGTTTGCATCAAAAATATAAAAAAAATACCACTTTTTACCACTTTAACCCACTTTGTTAATAAGTTTTACCACAACACTTAAAACACTGATAACAAACACCTTTACACTATCTCTTCTATTGAAAATAATAAAAATGAAAATGTGCTAAAAAAAAACTACATTTGTCGATAAGTCAAATCAAACTTTTTTATGACTGAATTTTTAAAAAAAGAAGGCAAATTTACATACGCAGAAGCTGGAGAAGGAACACCGATCATCGTTTTACACGGGCTCATGGGAGCATTGAGTAATTTTGACGCAACTTTTAGCTATTTATCAAAAAAAGGATATAAGGTTATAATTCCTGAACTCCCTTTATATTCTCTTCCTCTACTAAAAACAAACGTTAAAAATCTAGCTAAGTTTATATATGAATTTATTGAATTCAAAAACTTAAAAGATGTTGTTTTATTAGGTAATTCTCTAGGAGGGCATATTGCTTTATACTACATTAAACACTATCCAAAAGACATTGCTGCCCTAGTTTTAACTGGTAGCTCTGGTTTATATGAAAATTCTATGGGTAATAATTACCCTAGACGAGGTGATAAAGAATTTGTTAGAAACAAAACTCGTGACGTTTTTTACAACCCTGAGATAGCAACTGATGAACTTGTTGATCAAGTTTATGAAGTTATTAACGATAGAAATACGTTAATTAGAACATTAGCTATTGCTAAAAGTGCGGTAAGACATAACATGGCGAATGATTTGCCAAATATGGAACAACCTACATGTTTAATTTGGGGAAAACAAGATACAGTAACACCTCCAGAAGTTGCTGAAGATTTTCACAAATTATTACCTAACTCTGATTTATATTGGATAGACAAATGTGGTCATGCCGCTATGATGGAAACACCTGAAGAGTTTAACCGTCTTTTAGAAGAATGGTTAACTAAACGTAATATATAACAAGCTATTTATTTACATGAAAATCAAATCAGCTGATTTTATAATGAGTAACTCTAATGTTACTAAAGCTCCAAAAGACCGACTTCCAGAGTATGCATTCATTGGTCGATCTAATGTAGGTAAATCTTCATTAATCAATATGTTAATGGAGCGTAAAGATTTAGCTAAAATCTCTGGAAAACCTGGAAAAACCCAGCTTATTAATCATTTTAAAATTAATGAGGAGTGGTTTTTAGTAGATTTACCTGGATACGGTTATGCCAAAGTTTCTAAAAAGAAAAGAACAATCTTTCAATATTTTATTGAAAATTATTTTAAAGAAAGAGAACAATTGGTTTGCACTTTTGTTTTAATTGATAGCCGCCATGATCCTCAAAAGATCGATTTAGAATTTATGCAGTTTCTTGGTCAAAATCAAATTCCTTTTTGTATTGTTTTTACTAAAGCAGATAAATTAGGAAGCTCAAAACTAAACAAGCAAATTACTTCTTACAAAAAGAAGCTCTTAAACACTTGGGAAACACTTCCTAATTCATTTATAACTTCATCTTCAACTGGGCTTGGACGTGATGAATTTTTAAGCTTTATTGAACAGGTAAACCAAGATGTAGCTAAGGATTTTAAATAATTTACAGCTACCTTAAAGTAACAAAATGCATTCAACTAAAGAAACTCTTGAAGTTTTACACGAAGACAATCATTTAATAATTGTTAATAAACGTTCTGGAGACATTACTCAAGGTGATAAAACTGGAGACAAACCTCTAAGCGACGTTGTTAAGGAATATATTAAAAAGAAATACAACAAACCTGGAAATGTGTTTTTAGGAACGGTCCATCGATTAGACAGACCTACTTCTGGTGTAATTATTTATGCTCGTACTTCGAAAGCATTAGAGCGATTGAATAAAATGTTACGTGATAAAACCATAAAAAAAACATACTGGGCAGTTGTAAAACAGCAACCTAAAAAAGAAAGTAACACTTTAATTAATTACCTTAAAAAAAATCCTAAGAACAATAAATCTTCAGCTTACGATAAAGAAATTAAGGAAAGTAAAAAAGCTATACTTCATTATAAGACCATTAAACACTTAGACAATTACTCTTTATTAGAAATTGATTTAGAAACTGGTCGACACCATCAAATTAGAGTTCAACTTTCAAATATTGGAAGTCCTATCAAAGGAGATTTAAAATACGGATTTAACAGAAGTAATAAAGATGGAAGTATTCATTTACATGCCCGAAAAATTGAGTTTATTCATCCTGTAAATAACGATTTTATTAAAGTTGTAGCACCTACACCTAAAGATTCAATTTGGGATGCTTGTATGTAATTTGTATATTTAGACAAATTTCAACAATGAAAGCCTTCAAGTATTTATCTATTTTAGTTTTACCACTAACAGTATATATTTCTTTTACACAAAATGGCTTATTTACTTTTTTACCACTAATTACATTTTTTGGGCTTGTACCTTTTTTGGAACTTTTTTTTTCTCCGGATAAAAAAAACCTCACACAAGGTCAAGAAGATATAGAAAAAGAAAATAAGATATATACTGGCATCTTATACTTCACCGTTCCTTTACAGTTATTCTTTTTAGGATGGTTCTTTATTATAATGCAAGATCCTACCCTTACATTTACAGATGCTACTGGTAGAGTTTTTGCTATGGGATTAATGTGCGGTGTTATAGGTATCAATGTTGGCCATGAACTTGGTCATCGTAATAATAGGTTTGATGAATTTTTAGGAGAGGTTTTATTACTAACCTCTTTAAACACTCACTTTCTACCTTACCATAATGCTGGTCATCATTTTAATGTGGCAACCCCAAAAGACGCAGCTACTGCAAGAAAAAACGAAATAATTTATCTCTTTTGGTTTCGCTCTCATTTTCAAAGTTATTATCAAGCTTGGAAAACAGAAAGCGCACGATTAAAAAACTCAGAAAGAAGCTGGTTTCACTATCAAAACAGAATGTTAATCTATACTTTTTGTAATATCATTTTACTAGGTAGCTTAGTACTTTTTTTAGGTTTAAAAATGCTTCTTATATTTTTAATCACAGCAATAATAGGAATTTTATTACTTGAAACTGTAAACTATATTGAACATTACGGACTATTACGTAAGAAAAACGAAAGAGGAAGGTATGAGCGTGTTAAAAGAACACACTCCTGGAACTCTGATCATGTAATCGGGAAATCAATGTTATTTAATTTATCTCGACATTCTGATCATCATTATAATGGAAGTAAACACTATCAACTATTAAAATCATTACCTGAAAGCCCCCAAATGCCAACAGGTTATCCTGGAATGATGCTACTAGCTCTATTCCCTCCATTATGGTTCAAATTAATGAATAAAAAACTAGACGAACTCTAAGCAAAATGAACATCCCTCAACTTATTCAGCATCAAAGAAAATTCTTTACAAGCCAACAAACTAAAGACATTAATTATAGAAAAAACACCTTAAAACGCTTATTAAAAGAATTAGTAAAAAGAGAAAGTGAAATTATTAAAGCTTTGTACGATGATTTTAAAAAACCGGAATACGAAGCAGTAATGACTGAAATCTCTATTGTGATTTCTGAATTAAAGATGACTATTAAAAATATTCATTCTTGGAGTAAACCTAAACGAGTTTTGCCTTCTATTTTAAACTTCCCATCTTCTGCCAAGATTTACAAAGAACCTTATGGAACGGTTTTAATTATTGCTCCTTGGAATTACCCATATCAATTGGCTTTTTCTCCTTTAATTGGAGCTATCGCTGCTGGAAATACAATTATTGTAAAACCCTCAGAGTTAACACCCAACACAAGTAAAATAACTAAAGAAATTATTGAAAATGTTTTTGACATCAACCATGTTACTGTTGTTGAAGGTGGTGTACCAGTTGCTCAGGAATTATTAGCACAACGTTGGGACTATATTTTTTTTACAGGTAGTGTTCCTGTTGGAAAAATTGTTGCTAAAGCAGCTGCTGAACACTTAACTCCCGTAACATTAGAACTGGGAGGTAAAAGCCCTTGTATTGTTGATGAAACCGCTAATATTAAACTAGCCGCTAAACGAATTGTATGGGGTAAATTTATTAACGGAGGACAAACGTGTATTGCTCCAGATTATTTATTAATTCATAAAACTGTTAAAGATAGTTTTGTTCGTTATTTTAAAGAAGAAATATCAAAAGCTTATGGTGATAATCCTAGTGAATCTCTAGATTACCCTCGTATTGTAAATGCTCGAAATTTTGATCGTTTAGCTAAAATGTTAACCAATGAAAAGGTATTAATTGGTGGTGAAACCAATAAAGACAGCAACTATATTTCACCTACCTTATTAGATGAACCTAGCTTAGATAGTGAGTGTATGAAAGGTGAAATTTTTGGACCTATTTTTCCAGTTATTTCTTATGAAAATGAAAATGACATTGAAAAAGTCACTTCTAACTATGATAAACCTTTAGCATTATATGTATTTACTAACCGTAATTCTTTTGCTAAAAAAATTATAAAACGTTATTCATTTGGAGGAGGTACTGTAAATGATACTACTGTACATTTTGCAAATAATAGATTACCTTTTGGAGGAGTAGGTGAAAGTGGAATTGGAGGCTACCACGGAAAACAAACATTTGACACTTTCTCTCATAAAAAAGGAATAGTAACAAGAGGCACATGGTTAGATATTCCTACTCGATATGCTCCATATAAAGGAAAATTAAAACAACTTAAAGCTTTAATGAAACTTGGATAACACTATTATGACATCACAAAAAACAGTATCAGAAGCTATTAACTATCGACGTTCAGTTCGAATATATGATGAAAACAAAACAATTGATTCTTCTATTGTAAAAAAATGTATAGAACAAGCTAGCCTAGCTCCTACTAGTAGCAACATGCAACTATGGGAATTTTATCATATAACTTCTAAAGATGTAGTTTCAAAAATAGCTCCATTGTGCTTTAATCAAAACGCTGCAAAAACTGCACAAGAATTAGTTGTATTTGTAGTTAGAAAAGATTTATGGCGAAAACGCGCTAAAGCAAATTTAGCTTTTATGGATAAAACCTTTGGGAAAGACACACCTAGATCTGAACAGAGTAGTAGAGAAAAAGTAGCAAGAAACTATTACGGGAAGCTTATTCCATTTGTATATTTCGATTTCTTCGGAATTTTAGGCATATTTAAATACCTGTTAACTTTAATTACTGGGTTATTTAAACCTATATATCGTGAAGTTAAAAATAGTGACATGCGAATTGTTGCTCATAAAACCTGTGGTTTAGCTGCCCAAACTTTTATGTTATCAATGGCTTCGGAAGGATATGATACTTGCCCTATGGAAGGTTCAGATACGTGGCGTGTAAAACGTGTTTTAGGACTACCAGTTAGTGCAGAAATCAACATGATTGTTTCTTGTGGCATTAGAAAACCTGAAGGAGTTTATGGAAAACGCTTTAGAATTCCTTTTAACGAGGTTTATAAAAAAATTTAAGTTTTTAACCCCAAAAATCAGTTCGAATAAAATTTTAAAACCACAATAAAGCAACAGGGTTGCGTTAGAAAGAAAATTGTATATCTTTGCCATGTGAAAAAACACAAAAAAATAGTAGGCAAACTTTTTTTAGGGCTCATGATAATGATGCACTTATCTTCTTTTTGCCACTCTTTTTTTCATCATAACTCAACAAAAGTTACACCCTTTAAAGGTGTAGTTAAAGTTAGCGATTCTGAAAACGAGTGCTCTTTCTGTTATTTAGATCTAAACAATTTATATACGAATATTGATAAACAACAATATTCTATAAATACTTTTTATCAAAGATTAAATGTATACTATATAAATTCACATTTTACAACTTCCTTTATAGGAGCTGAAAATTCGAGAGCACCACCATTTTACTTATAATATACCATTCCTTTTATAAAGCAATTAATATGTAATCAAACTTTTACTTATTAAGTATATATAGAATATTATTTTTTCGCTTTTTAATCTAGGAAATTCTTTTCACAAAATAAATTATTACACAAACCTACTCAATGCTACAAGCCATAAACCTATCTATGTGCTATGGGGATAAACATGCACTAAAAGATTTAAATTTTTCAGTAGCTCCAGGAGAAATATTTTGCCTACTTGGGCAAAATGGTGCTGGTAAAACAACCACCATTAATATTTTTCTAGGACTATTAGAACCTACATCAGGAACAGCTAGTATAAACAACAGCTCTTCTCTTAATAATCATGATGTAAGAAAAAACATAGCCTATATACCTGAAATAGTTCAGTTATATGGAAACTTATCTGGGTTAGAGAATCTAAATTTCTTTAGTCAATTAGCTGATTTTAACTATTCAGAAAAGGAGTTAAGCAATTTATTAAACACTGTTGGACTTCAGGAAGAAGCTCATAAAAAAAAGTTAGCTACTTATTCAAAAGGAATGCGCCAAAAAGTGGGTATTGCTATTGCGTTATCTAAAAATGCTAAATATATATTAATGGATGAACCTACTTCTGGTTTAGATCCTAAAGCTTCTTTTGATTTTACAGAAACCTGCAAAAAACTTGCTAAAAAAGGAGTTGGAATCCTTATGGCTACCCATGATATTTTTAATGCCGTAAATGTAGGTTCTAGAATAGGCATCATGAAACAAGGCACAATAGTACATACAGCTGAAACTTCAACTATTAGCGCACAACAATTACAAGAATTATACATCAAAACAATATAAAACAATTCCTTTTTAAATATAGCAACATGAAAATTAATAAATTAATTCTATTCGCAATAACATTTTGCGTGTATCAAATAGCCCACTCACAATCTAAAATTAGTGGAGTTCTAATAGATGCCAATAAGCAACCTATTTATGGAGCTACAGTTATAGTAAGCAAAAACAATAACAAAACTCATACTGCATCTGACCTTGACGGAAAATTTCATTTAGAAACAAAAAAAGATGGACTGCATACTATTCAAATATCTTATGTAGGGTATAAAACTTACCAACAGGAAATAACAATTGCATCAAAACAAAATTATGACCTAGGAAAAATAACACTAGCTTTATCTAATGAGTATTTACAATCGGTTGAAATAATTGGTAGAACAAGAAAAGATTATAACAGTGATTATTCTTTTTCAGCAACTAAAATAGCTATCAAAAATAAAGAACTACCACAAGCGGTAGCTAGTGTAACTAAAGAACTTATTTCTGATCGTTTAGCTTTTCAATTACCAGATGCTGTAAAAACAGTAAGTAATGTATCTGCTACAGGTTTATACAATCACTACAATATTAGAGGTATTACTCAGGCTGATGATGGTCAAATAGTTAACGGTATGCGTACTCGTCAGTATTACTTTTTACAACCAATTACATCACATTTAGAACGTGTAGAAGTTATCAAAGGACCTTCTTCTGTAACTTTCTCTAGTTCTGATCCAGGAGGAACTGTGAATATGGTTACAAAAAAACCATTATTAGAAAAGCGTAGTGAAGTTTCTTTAGCTACTGGAAGTTTTGGAACAATTAGGGCTACCGCAGATTTTACTGGACCACTAAACGAGTCAAAAACATTATTATATCGTGTTAACGCAGCTTTTCAAGAAGCAGATTCATTTAGAGATGTTGTAAATAACAATGCCATTTTATTTTCTCCTTCTTTAAGTTACGTACCTAATGAAAACACTTCATTTAATGTAGAATTGATTTACAACAATGCCGAAGGTAATTTAGATAGAGGTCAGCCAATTTTTGGAGCAATAAATGGCGAGTACGATATCAATAGTACACCTATTACAATGAATGTTGGCGCATCAAACGACCATTACAAAACAAAAGAGCTAACATTTATGGCTAGTTTCAATAAAAAGTTTACTGAAAACTTTGGTTTTAATGCTCAATATATGAAGCAAACTTGGGATGAAGATTTAGCTGAACACAGAATAGACGGTTCAGCTGTTGACATTAATGGTACTATAATTCCTACACTTGCAAGAATGAGATATGATAAAAGACAACAATTTTGGGAAACAGATAACTTTAGTGCATATTTTAATTACGATATTAAAGCAGGAAACATTACTAATAAAATATTAATTGGTTATGATGCTTCACGCTGGGAAAGAAAAATTGGAGCAGGATTCAATAGAGCAAGACGCTATTTAACGGTTAGTGGTGGTCAAGCAAATTTTAACCCAAGTAACGCAGCTAACTTTCAACAAATGGTTGTAAATGGTGTAACAATGCCAGTCCCTGCTGTTCCTCATTTTGATTTAGAAAACCCTTTTAACGGTGCAAGAAACACAAGTGCTTACAATCTTTCTGAATTAACAATTCCTGCAAATTTAAATTCATCTGATGGAATATACATTCAAAATCAATTTAAGATTGGAAAATTCTCCGCATTAGTAAACTTAAGATATGAATGGTTTTCTGATATTTTTAATTATAAAGCGGATGAAAAAGAATTTAAAACAAATGCATTTGTACCAAGAATTGGTTTAACTTATGAAATTA
The DNA here is from genome assembly GCA_042093175.1 of Tenacibaculum sp. Classification (GTDB taxonomy): domain Bacteria; phylum Bacteroidota; class Bacteroidia; order Flavobacteriales; family Flavobacteriaceae; genus Polaribacter. The sequence continues at coordinate 49,402 of JBELFC010000006.1, forward strand.
CTGACAATATTAGTGCATATGGAACTTATTTAGAAGGTTTCCAACCTCACACAAATACAGTTTCATTATCGCCAACAGCAGAAGGTTTCTTTTGGGCGGCTTCACCAAGCAGGTTCGATCCACTAGAAAGTAGTTTAAAAGAAATTGGTGCAAAAGGAGAATTTTTAAATGGTAGAATATTTGCAAACATTGCTTTGTTTGATATTACTCAAAAAAATATCTTATTAGGTAACACCTATGATTTAGATAATTTAACAACAAGAGGGGAGCAACGTAGTAAAGGTTTTGAATTTGATGTTTCTGGTTATATAACATCAAATTTTCAACTTACAGCTTCTTACGGTTATACAGATGCTAAAATTGTAGAAGATGCAATACCAGAATTTATTGGAGCACGAATAGGAGGAGCTCCAAAGCATAATGCAAACTTCTGGGGACGTTACGATTTTAACAATGAAACTTTAAAAGGTATTGGAATCGGTTTTGGTGCCCAATATGTAGATGAAAGATATACTTGGTACAATCCTACATATGCTATTAATAGAGTATTATTACCAGATTACACAGTTTTTGATGCTGCTGTATATTACAAGCCAAATAATACAAGTTTGCAATTAACTCTTAAAGTAAACAATTTATTTAACAATACTTATTGGTTAGGAGGTTTGAATCCTTCAAGATTAGGCCCAGGAGCTCCAAGAAACTTCATGCTAAATGCTACCTATAAATTTTAATTACCATGAAAAGTAAACTTGTTATTTTAATAGCAAAGCAATTTTTTAAAAAGACCTTTATTACTAAAGGTCTTTTAGTGCTTTTATTTATTTTTTTAGCAGTTTTAGGGTATGTTACTGCTAATAGTTGGGTCGCTTTTGAAAAAAAGCATCATTCAGTAGAACACCATCAAGAATCTTCAAGAAAAAGTTGGGATGAAAACCCAGACAAACATCCACATAGAATGGCACATTTTGGATCATTCGTTTTTAGGGCACAACATCCATTAAGTATTTTTGATTCTGGATTAGAAAGTTTTACAGGTAACTCTATTTTTTTAGAATCTCATAGGCAAAACACAGCAAATTTTTCTGAAGCAAGTTTATCTACAGGCTTGGTTCGTTTTGGTGATTTAAATATCACCATGTTATTACAGCTAATTCTACCTTTAATAATATTCTTTTTGGGATATGCTTCAATTACTTCAGAAAAAGAAAACGGAACAATTAAAATAATTCATGTTCAAGGAGCTGGTATTAAAGAAATACTTTTAGGGAAATCTTTAGGGTTGTTTTTAGTTTCTTCACTTTTCTTTTTACCATCTTTATTTTCTTTATGGGGAATTTCTTTTATAGAAAATGATACAATCAATAGTGCTATAACTACAAGGTCATTGTTAATAACCGTTAGTTATATTCTGTTTTACATGATTTTATGTTGTGTAACTGTAGTAATTTCAGGAAAGAGTCAAAACTCTAACAAAGCACTCCTAAGTTTATTAAGTGTTTGGTTATTGTTTTTCATTATCGTTCCTAAAATGGCACAAGTTGTAGGAAATTCAATATATCCAAACCTTTCTAAAATTGAATTTAAAGCTGCTATTGAAGAAGAAGTTTCTAAAACTGGTGATAGTCATGATCCTGATGATCCATATTTCAATTCACTCCGTGATTCAGTTTTAAAGGTACATAAAGTTACAAACATAAAAGATTTACCTTTTAATTATAGTGGGTTTGTAATGAGTAAAGGAGAAGAACAATCATCTACAATTTATAACAATCAACATAAAAAATTGATAGATACTTATAAAAAACAAAATAGCATCTCTAATGGATTGATACTGTTGAATCCCTACTTAGCGATTAAAAATTTGTCAATGAGTTTTTCTGGGACAGATTTTGACACCTATGTAAATTTCTTATCTCAAACAGAAAAATATAGGTACAAGCAATCGCAATACATGAATGAACTTCAAATGAAATTTATTAGTAATAAAGCAACAAGTAGTGAAGGAAAAATTAATGTTATTGATCGTTCCTATTGGAAGTCTGCTCCAAAATTTAGTTATGAATATATGCCCATTCAAAAAATAATAAAGAAACAATTATTAGCTATTTCTACATTGATTTTTTGGTTGCTATTTGTACTAATTTTAATCACCAAGTTTTCTAAACGTTTTAAAATTATTTAACCATGTATTCTTTATTAATTAAACATTTTTTTAGGTCAAAAATAGTAGTTTTAGGGTTTGGAATCTTAATGATTTTAGGGTTTTTGAGTATTGGAACAGGAAAACAATTTTTAACACAAAAACAAGAAGTAATTGCAAAAGCAAAAATTGAACAAAAAAAACATATTAAAACACAGACAACTCTACATAAAGACGATTTAGGGTTACTTTTATATTATTTAAAGTTTTCATACATCAACCCTGTAAGCTCTTTAGCAGGTATATCTATTGGACAAAGTGATTTAAATTCTCATATACAAAATGTTACTATTTTAAACTTAGAAGGTCAGAAGTACGATACTGATTTAGTAAATCCAATGCGATTGCATGTTGGAAATTTAGATATTAGTTTTCTAATTATTTTTCTTTTTCCTTTAATTATTATCGCTTTAAATTTCAATATTTTATCGGAAGAAATAGAAAAAGGAACTTGGAAAATGATTACTATTCAAGGAAAATCATCATTTAACTATTTACTAAAGAAATTATCCATAAGAATTGGTTTTGTATTTATTATTTTAGGAGTGCTGTTTTTATTCGCTAAAGTTATTTTAGAAATTCCTTTTAGTGTAAATTTTCTAAAGATTATTATAATTAGCTACTTATATATTTTATTTTGGTTTACTATTTGCTTTTTTGTAATCATGTTTCGAAAATCTTCTAATACAAATGCAATTGTTTTGCTAAGTAGCTGGTTGATTTTAGTAGTATTTTTACCAGTTTTAGTAAACAATTATATCGCAAATAAATATCCTATAGATGAAGCATTTACAATGACTATTAAACAAAGAGATGAATATCATAAAAAATGGGATACAGACAAAAAAGAGACTTTAGATAAGTTTTATGCACATTATCCACAATTTTCTGATTATGAACTACAAGAAGAAGGTTTTTCTTGGTTATGGTATTACGCTATGCAACAGATGGGAGATGATGAATCAAAAAATGAAAGTAACTCCTTACGTGACAAAATACTTAAAAGAGAGAGGCTGAGTAAACAAATAGCTCAATTTTTTCCTCCTATGCAAATTCAGTTAGCCATGAATGATATTGCTGGAACAAGCCTTACTAATCATGTAAATTTTTTAAATGCAACCACTGAATTTCATGAAAAACTACGTTTAGAATTTTATCCAAAAATATTTGATAAAAATTCAGCAAATAGTGTTAAATGGGATAAATTTATTCCTGAAGTTTACAAAAAAAACAGTTCTACTTCTTGGATAAAAAACATACTCCCAATCACTATAATTACTTTCCTGTTATTACTGTTTGGAATTATAAAATTAAGAAAGATTTAATTTAATAGCCTAATCATATTTTTATTATGATTAGGCTATAATTTATTTCTTAGGTATAAAAATCAACACATTTTCACTATTCTGTATCTCCTGCTGATTCAATTTCATTTTCACAAACTTTCCATCCAAGTATTTCTGTGTTTGATCTTTATAGTACGAACTAAATACATTTCCTGATTGACCTGTTGGTAAGATAGCCATACTGTTTTCTACATCTGAAAAATCAATAATCCTTCTAGTTGATGGACCCGCACTTACTTTATAATATCCAGTACTATCAATTTTATAAATTTGATTGTTAATTACTTGATCTCCTCCTATAGTTTTAAAGGGACCTACATTAAATAGCTTACGTAAAAGTCCACCTGCTTTTCCTATAGCATGTTCATACTCTACAGATGCTACTCTTTCCCATCTCCAATCGTCAACATTTTCTCCTAATTGTTGTTGTAAAAACAATATTGCTTTCTTAAAAGATTTGGTAACTATCTCATCTTTTGTTTCTATTTTTTCTTTCGTTGTAACATCATCCCACCAAACAGACACTTTCTTTTTTACTTGACTTGCTACAACTTTTTCTTCAAGAGGAGTACTTACAAATTGTTCTAGAGCATCTCCCATTTCATCTCTAAATGTATTTTGTACAAATTCATACCATAAACGATTATAAACAACGGGAGCTACTTGTTCTTTTTCAAATACCCCATTCCATGCTTTTAATATTTGTAGTGCTTTTTTTTCACTAGGAGATAATTTAGATTTGTCAATGCTTTTTATCAAATGACCAATAATTTCAGGAGCTGTTACTGAAGTTACATCATATATCATTTTAGCTACATCTTCTTTTGTGAAATCATTTTTAGCATCTAATAAATTCTCTATTCTTCTTGCTCTATTTTCAGGTAAATAATAACCAGGATATAGGGTTCCTGCAATAGAATCTGGCTGATTATTTGCTGAATACACATAGTTGTTTTTTGGATTTATTGCTTGAGGATTTTTCTCAAAATCTAAATAACTCAATATCTCATCTTTTCCAGAAGCGCCATCTAAAATTAATTTAGTATTTAAACTATCTCTGTATTTATATAACTTCCCTGATGCAAACCAGGCTATATTATTTTTAGCATCTCCATACATAATATTCAATCCAGGTGCGTGTAACTTACTCGCTCCTTTTTTAAAATCTGATAAAGAGTTAGCATGAGACATCTCATAAGAAACATCTAATAACTCATTATTTAACTTCGTATAAATCCACTGCATTGCTATAGGACGACTATCATCTAGAAATTCAATCAATCCATTCATTATTGGACCGTGCTTACTAACCTTTACTTGATATGTAGTATCTTTTCCATCTTTAATTTTTATGGTTTTATTTATCAATTTATACTTTTCATAACCTAAAGGTGTTCTATATTCTAAAGCATTATCAGGGTTATTTTGTTCATAATAAAAATCTACATCATCATTCTCAAACATTGTTAATCCGTAAGCATAATCTTTATTATGACCTAATAAAGGAAATGGAGTTAACGCTAAATTAAAACCATACATTTCATAACTAGGCGTTTTAATATGTGATTGGTACCATACAGAAGGTTGAGAAAATCCTATATGTGGATCATTAGCAAAAATCACTTTTCCATTTTTAGTTTTTTCCGGACCAATGACCCATGAATTACTTCCAATAAATGGAGATACTGGTAGCTTTTCTAATAAAGTATTCATTGCTTTAGCAAAACCAGCTTTCAATTCAGGATTTTTTTCGTTTTTAATCATTGTTAAATTATCAAACGTAGCTCCATTAAGTTCATCGAAATAGGCATCTCCTAATTTTTCCTTCACTTCTGTTAATAAAGGATCTGTTTTGTGAGCAACAGCAAAACTAAACGCCATATAACCATACACATTATAAATATCACTTAAAGTGTACTCCTCTTTATCTACACCTACCATATAAAACTCTAAAGGTGTTGCCCCTTCTTGCATAAATTGATTTATTCCATCTAAATATGATTGTGTTAATTGATATGATTGTGAGTTTTTATCTAATCTTTCTATTGTTTTTTTGGTTGCCTCTTCAATTCCTAATCCAGAAAAAAACGTGTCAACTCGTAATAATTCTTTTCCAAAAATTTCAGATAATCTACCCGCCGCTATTCTCCTTATTAGTTCCATTTGCCACAATCTATCTTGTGCATGAACATACCCTAAAGCCTTATAGGCATCTTTTTCATTTTCTGCACTAATATGTGGCACTCCAACTTCATCATAATACACTGTTACTTTTTCAGAGATATTGGCTAAAGCTACTTCACCATTATACACTGGTTTTAAGCTATTGGTAAACAACCAAATTCCTATAAATAATAAAATCAATACAACTAAAATTACCTTTAATATTTTTTTAAACACAGTCATAAATCTGTTTTTCATCAAATATAAAAGAAATTTAATTTGTTTTTTAGACGTCTTAACTTTTAAGTTTGAGTTTTAACAGTGTATTTTTTACACACTTATCATTTTATAATACACACTTTTTACACAAAATTTAAATATCAAAAAACACTCTTTAAAAAATAAACATCTACAAAACAACGCTTTAACACTTTTGAAGATTGTCTTAAAATACGATGGCATGTTTATTTCAATATCTAATACAAATAATAATTATAAACTATTTAAGTCATGAAAAAATTAATTTTAGCTACAGCTATTTTTGCAGGAACAGTTTCGTCATATGCCATTACTAATAATGAAACACCACTTAGAAACACCTCTTTCTGCTTTAAAAACGATACTTTTAAAGAAATCTCATTAGATAAATTGCCTTCAGCTATAAGTAAGGCTCTAAAAAAGGATTTTGCAACTGCAAAACTGAATAAAGCATATGTTAATCAATACAGTCAATACAAATTAGAACTTAGTATAAATAAAGAAACAAAAATTGTTTATGCAGATAAAGATGGTAACTGGTTAGATGAAAAAGAAATAAGCAATCTTAAAAAATAATTTTCTGTTTTCCTTTCAATTTTCTCTTAAAAAGAGCGTTTTAATTAAAACGCTCTTTTTTTATTCTATAAAGCGTAGCCCTCACTAACTTAATAAGAGCTTAAATATTTTATGAACAAAATTTTATTAATAGAAGACGATATTACTTTCTCAAACATGTTAAAACATTTTCTTGAACGTAACCAATACATTGTTGATATTAGTTATACAATTAAAAATGCCTTTTCTTTATTAAAAAAAAACTCTTATAATTTAATTTTTACAGATCTACGTCTTCCTGATGGTGATGGTATCAACTTTTTAAAACAAATAAAAAAAAACAATAACGTTCCTGTTGTTTTAATGACTAGTTATGCTGAAGTTACAACAGCTGTGCAAGCAATGAAACAAGGTGCTTTTGACTATGTTTCCAAACCATTTAACCCAGATGAAGTAATTGAAGTAATAAAAAATGCTTTAGATGAAAAATCAAAAAATAATATAATTACAAAAAACTTAATTCAAGAAAAAGGAGAAAACAACATTCAATTTATAAAAGGTATTAGTCCAGCTTCAAAAACTTTATATGAATATATTGATTTAGTAGCACCAACGAACATGTCTGTACTTATTAACGGTGAAAGTGGGACTGGCAAAGAAGTTGTTGCTAAAACTATTCACAAACAAAGTACACGAAAAAATTATCCGTTTATAGCAGTAGATTGTGGAGCTATTCCTAAAGAAATTGCTTCCAGTGAATTTTTTGGGCACAAAAAAGGTGCTTTTACTGGTGCTACTAACCATAAAACTGGTCATTTTGAAGCAGCGAATAATGGAACTCTTTTTTTAGATGAAATTGGAAACTTAAGCTATGAAAATCAAATACAATTATTACGTGCTTTACAAGAACGTAAAATAAAACCTGTAGGCAGCAGTGAAGAAATAACTGTAAATATTCGATTAATTACAGCAACTAATGAAAACTTATTAAAAGCTGTAGAAGAGGGTGATTTTCGTGAAGATTTGTATCACCGTATTAATGAGTTTTCTATTAAAACACCTAGTTTAAAAGACAGAAATGATGACTTGGTTTTATATGCTGATTTTTTTCTTAACAAAGCCAATCAAGAACTTAACAAGGCTATTATTGGTTTTTCACAACAAGTTTTAACCATATTTCAGTCTTATCATTGGCCAGGAAATCTAAGAGAATTATCAAATATAATTAAAAGAGCCACACTTCTATCTCAAACTAAAATTATAGAAAAAGATACACTTCCTGACGAATTAAAATATATAGAGGATCAAAAACTTACTTCAAATAAATTCTCTACAAAAGAAAATCAAAAGAAGCTTATTTTAGAGGTTTTAAATAAAGTAGGAAATAATAAAACAAAAGCTGCTAAACTTTTAAACATTACAAGAAAAACTCTTTATAATAAAATAAACGAATACAACCTTAATTAAGGTAATTTTCAAGCTCCAAAATAAAACATGCTAATCTTTTTTTAAATTCTTTATAAGTCGAATTATTTATTTTTGTAGTTACTTCAAAATTTTCTAAGAATTCTACAATATCAGTTGCTTCTATTTGTTTAAACATACTTAACATTTTATGACTGATATT
>JBELFC010000007.1:0-31412 GCA_042093175.1 Tenacibaculum sp.
CACAAACGAACTACAATACATTAAAATCGGTATCTATACACGGTAGAGATTGGTCTGCACTAGATGAAGCACTAATTAAAAGAAACGAATTAATAGGCATATTAACTGATAACAAAAAAACACCCGCCGAAATTGCGAAACGTATGCTGCAATATGGTTTTGATAATTATTCAATAACCATTGGCGAAGCTTTAGACGGAAATAACGAACATATTGAACAACTAGATTTAGTTTCTTGTTCTAACAAAACACATAATAATTTAAACTGTGTATTATTAAAACAAACTACACCAAAACACAAACCTTTTGGGATTCCTGATGCTTCTTTTATTCCGTTGGAGAATAGAGCAAATATGATTACTAAAATGCCAATTCGATTAAGTACTATTAACGCTTTAGAATTACAATATAAAACGGTGTTTTGGGACGTAGGAGCTTGTACAGGATCTGTTGCTATTGAAGCAAAACAACATTTTCCGCATTTAAAAATCGTTGCCTTTGAAAAACGAACTGAATGCACATCTATAATTCAACAAAATACAGAACGTTTTTCAACACCTGGAATTGCTATTATTATTGATGATTTTTTTAACCTCAACTTAAATGATTTTGAAATTCCTGATGTTGTTTTCATTGGTGGTCATGGAGGGCGTTTAAAAGAATTACTCCATTTAATCCATAAACTAAACCCAGCAGTACGATTCGTTACCAACGCTGTAAGAGAAAACAGTACTAAAATATTTACAGAAGAACTTACAAAATTGAACTACATGGTTAACTCTGGTGTAATTCAAGTAAACCAACATAATAAAATTAGCATTCACACAGCTGAACAAAAATAAATGAGAAAAATAGCCATCATAGCAGTCACTGAAAAAGGGGTAGAAAAAGCTCTTATTATTCAGAAAGAATTTCCAAAATCATTAATCATAACTACTTTACAGTCTAGTAATGAAAGTGTATCAACTATTACGTCTATTTCTGACTATTTAGCAAATAACTTCATGAAACTAGATGGTATTTGTTTTGTAACAGCCTTGGGTATTTGTGTACGCTTAATTGCCCCGTATATTCAAGATAAAAATACCGATCCAGCAGTAATTTCTGTTGATGATTTAGGTTTACATGTGCAATCTGTATTAAGCGGGCATAAAGGTGGAGCTAATGATTTTGCATCAAAAACAGCAAGTGTATTAGGAGCAAATGCTATAATATCGACCTCAAGTGATGTACAAAATATTTGGGCTTTAGATACCCTTGGAAGTCAATTTAATTGGCAAACAGAAAGTTCAATAGCTACAAATAAAATAATGGCGTTGTTTGCTAATAACAAACCTACTGCATTACTTTTAGATATTAAAGATAAAGGTACACAGCATTTAGAAAAAACAGTTCCTAGTTTCGTGACTATTTTTTATAATGAAAAAGATATTGACTATACACAGTTCGAATTATTTATTGCAGTAAGTTATAAAATTTACGAAGCAAAAATTCCTAGTTTATTTTTAATTCCTAAAGTACTATCTGTTGGTTCTGGGTGTTCTAAACAATTAGATTTCGAGTTATTTCAAGAAACATTAAAATCAAAACTAGCCGCTGAAGGATTATACTTTTCTGCTATCAAAAACTTTGGTTCTATTGATATTAAAGCTGAACAGCAAGCTTATTTAGATTTTAGTAAGAATAACAATATTTCATTTACCACATTTACTTCAGATAAAATAAACACTGTTACGATACCTAATCCTAGTGAAATGGTTCAATCAAAAATTGGTGTTAATGGTGTTTCAGAATCTTGCGCAATGTTACTTTCTGAAAATAATGAATTACTTGTTGAAAAACAGAAAATTCATTTAGAGAACAGTGAAAAGTTCACTTTTTCGGTTGCTTTAAACAGAGAGGTAGTTCGTAAAACAGCAGTTGCTATTATTGGTGCAGGACCTGGTGATGAGGAATTAATAACCGTAAAAGGAAAACAATATTTAGAAGAAGCCGATTGTGTGTTATATGCTGGAAGTTTGATTCCTGAAGAAATGACGAATTGGTGTAAACCAGGAGCTGTGGTTAGAAACTCTGCAATGATGACTTTAGAAGAGCAAGTTTCTTTAATGCAAGAACATTATAAAAAAGGAAACGCTATTGTTCGTTTACAATGTGGAGATCCTTCGTTGTACGGTGCTATTCAAGAACAAATGACCATTTTTGATGAGTTGGAAATGGATTACTTTATTGTGCCTGGTATTTCTTCTTTTAGTGCAGCAGCAGCAGTATTAAAATCAGAATTCACCATTCCTGAAGTAGTACAATCTATTGTATTAACTCGTGGTGAAGGAAAAACTCCTATGCCTTCAAAAGAAAGTATTTCGGCATTTGCAGCAACAAACTCAACCATGTGTATCTTCTTAAGTGTTGGTATAGCTAAAAAAGTAGAAGCACAACTATTAGAACATTTTGATGCCGATACACCTGTAGCTGTTATGTATCGAATTTCTTGGAAAGATGAAGAAATATTTCAAGGAAAATTAGAAAACCTAGCACAAATTGTAAAAGAGAGTAAAAAAACTAGAACTGTATTAATTGTAGTAGGTCATGCTATTGGAGCTCGTAAAAACAGATCGCAGTTATACAGCCCTGAATGGAAACATATTTTTAGAACCAATAAGAAATTTGTAGTTACAGAATAAGTCATAAATAAGAAGAAAATGATATTAGTATTTGGAGGAACAACTGAAGGTAAAAAAGTAGCAAAATTGCTACAAGAAAAATCGATGTCTTTTGTGTACTCAACAAAAACAAATATTCCTTTTCAAGAAAATGATATTGTAACCTATAGATACGGAGCTTTAGATCAAAAACAGTTAGAAAAGTATCTACTGGAAAACGATGTAAAAATTATTATTAATGCTTCTCATCCTTTTGCTGAATTACTCCATACTACAATTGCTAACGTAGCAGAAAGTTTACAAATACCAGTAATACGATTTGGTAGAAAATTACTTTCAAAAACAATAAACCCGTTAGTATCGTATGTAAACACTTATGATGATGCTTGTGAGTTATTAGAAAAACATCAGGTAATACTGGCTTTAACAGGTGTTCAATCTATTAAAAGGTTAAAACCTTGGTGGCAAAAACAGTCTATCTTTTTTAGAATACTGAACAGACCAGAATCCATAGCTATTGCAGCTGAAAGCAACTTCCCTGAAAAACAATTGATCTTAGGTTTACCTTCTGATAATTTGGAAAAAGAAATAGACTTAATTAACACAAAGTCTATCGATTTAATCTTAACAAAAGAAACAGGAAACAGTGGTTTTTTAAGCACAAAAATTAATGCTGCTTTAAAAACAAATACACAAATCATTATTATCAATCAACCTGAGATACCTCAATATTTTAAACTGGTATTTAATGAAACTGAATTAGGGAATTTAATTACTGAAATAAAAAACTCTGTATCACTAACTAATAACACTGTAAAATGGGATTAAGAAAAGTACCTAAAGGTCCCTTAAGAGAAGGTTTTACAACTGGAACCTCTGCTACTGCTGCTGCTAAATCAGGATTGATGGCTATTATTCATCAAAAGAAAATTAGTAAAGTTAGTGTTCATTTGCCTATTGATAAAGTTCTAGAAATACCAATTCATCATTGTGAATTTACTGAAAACACCGCCAAATGCTCAGTTATTAAAGATGCTGGTGACGATCCTGATGTAACAAATGGAGCCGAAATTGGATGTATTTTAAAATTAACGCAAGAAAAAGAAATTCAATTCTTTGCTGGAGAAGGTGTTGGTACAGTAACTCTTAAAGGATTAGAACTTGCCATTGGAGAACCTGCTATAAATCCAGTTCCTAGAAAAATGATAACTAGTGCTATTCAAAAGTTACTACACGATTATGATTTAGAATGCGGTGTATCCGTTACTGTATATGTTACTAATGGTAAAAAACTTGCTAAACGTACGTTAAATGAACGTGTAGGAATCATGAATGGTTTGTCTATTTTAGGTACAAGCGGTATTGTAAAACCCTACTCTTCCTCTTCATATATAGCAAGTATAGAGCAAGGTATAGATGTTGCAATTGCTAATAACATTTCAGAGTTAGTTATTAATTCTGGCGCAAGAAGTGAAAAGTACTTATCTAATAAATTCAATCATTTACCTGAATATGCTTTCATTCATTACGGAAATTGGATAGGCGAAACACTCACTAAAATAAATAAATCCCCAATTAAAAAGGTTAGTATTGGTATTATGCTAGGAAAAGCTGTAAAACTAGCTGGAGGAGTTACAGATACGCATAGTTGTGTTTCCAGCTGGAATAAAGATTTTGTTGTTGATTTAGCTCATCAAGTTGGTTTTTATGAAGCTGATAAAATCAAAGAATTAAACATGGCTGGGAGGTTAATTGAATTATTTGATTTTAAACAAAACTCTCCTTTCTTTCAATTATTACTAGAGCATTGTTATCAACATACACATACAAAAATTAAACAGGTAGAGTTAACTATTTACCTTATACATAAAAACGGAACCCTTATTAAACATATTAAAAAATGACTTTAACTTCTTTAATTAGGCCTTTAATGGCTGGTATTTTACATTCATTTGAACCAGATCATGTTACAGCAGTTTCTGTACTAGCTACCGAAAACGCTATTAACAAAAAAAAGGTCAGCTTCAAAACTGTATTTAAAGCATCGCAATGGGCTTTTGGTCATTCCGTAACCCTTTTACTATTTGGAGGAATTGCCTTACTATTTAAAAGTATGGCAACCCTTTTTGTAAATGATATTTCTTTCTATGCTGAGTTAGCAGTTGGGCCTATTATGATTTGGTTAGGAGTTGTAGCCATTAAAAGAAATCATGCTATTAATGAAATGGTAAATGATCATAAAAAGATTGAACCACATGAGCATGAACTTTCAAACCCTATACATTTACACGGTACTAAAGGAGAAGAAATAGCCGTTAACCCAATGAATAAATCATTCTGGATTGGCATGTTACACGGTCTTGCAGGTACTGGAGGAGCATTAACATCTGCTCTTGTATTAAGTAGTACTACTGTAACTGATGCAATTCTTATTCTTGCTGTTGAATCATTAGGTATTATTATAGCAATGGGGGTTTATAGCTATGTTTTAATAGCGGTAATGAGTCGTTTTTTAGAACGAAACTTAGCTATTTTTAAATGGATGAATGGTATTGCAGGAGTTGCTTCTGTTATTATTGGAATTGTTTGGCTATATAATAGTACTGTAGGATTATGATAAAAGATCAAAAACATACTAATTTTCCTTTTTCAGCTATTGTTGGTCAAGATAATTTTAAGTTAGCCCTTATTTTAAATTTAGTTGATCCTCTTATTGGCGGTGTACTAGCAATTGGAGATAAAGGAACTGGAAAAACTACATTAATTCGTTCGTTAACCAACTTAATGGGCGAACAACAAAATTACCCTTTTATTAACTTACCTATTGGGGTTTCAGAAGATCGACTTATTGGAAACATCGATCTAGAGCAATTAATAAATGCTAAAAAAGAAGTTATTAATCCTGGATTAATGGCACAAGCACACCAAGGAGTTTTATATGTTGATGAAGTAAATTTATTGCAAGATTATCTTACTGATATATTGCTAGACGCTGCTGCTTCTGGTAGTTATTATTTAGAAAGAGAAGGTGTATCACATTATTTTAAAAGTAGGTTTTGTTTAGTAGGCTCAATGAACCCAGAAGAAGGAAGTTTAAGACCGCAGCTAAAAGACCGTTTTGGTTTAAGTGTAAATATTACAACACCTACAGATCCTAAAGTACGTCAAAAGATTATCAAGCAGCGTTTTCAATTTGATGATAATCCTTCGCAATTTATTGATTCATACAAAGAGCAAAATGAAAAAATAGCTACCCAAATTAGCAATGCTAAAAGAAAATTGAAATCTATAAAAATAGATGATGCTATTATTGAGTATTGTAGTGAATTAGCTCTCAAACATCAAGTAGAAGGGCTACGTGCTGATATTTTATTAGTAAAAACAGCAAGAGCTTTTACTGCATATCAAAACATTTCTGAAATAACTAAAGAAGCTGTCGATACTATTGCTGATTTCGTATTAAATCATCGAAAATCACAAACACCCTCTAATCAACAAAACGATTCTCAACAACAAGAAAATAAGTCTCAAGAACAATCTTCTGAAAACACTTCTTTAAAAGAAGAAAACATACATATTCGTATTCCTCAAAACACTTTTCAAAGACAACAAGAAGCCACAAATAATAACAATCAGCAAGGAATCAATACTAAAGAAAACAAGGAACGAAATATACTAGAAACCGATACAAAAAAAACGGTAAGTCAATACCTAACAACAGATAAATTTGAATTAAAAACAAAACGAAAAAATAATCTTTTAAAGCAACATCATATCTTTTTAATAGATTCTAGTGGTTCAATGTTAAAAGATCAAATTATAGCTTATGCAAAAGGTGCAGTTAATAAAATTGCCGAAAATTCAAAAACTCAAAACACAAAATTTTCTATTGTATCGCTATTTAATGGAGAATCTCAATTAATTTTAACTCAAACTGGTATTTTAAAAGATATAGAAACTGCTTTATCAACTCTTAAAACTGGAGGGAAAACAAATTTAAAATCTGGTTTTAAACAAGTTAAATCAATTTGTACTGACTTAGAATATAATCACAGTCTTCATATAATAACAGATGGAAAACTAAATGCAGGAGACAATCTTGAAGATACTGTATTAGCTTTTCAAGCTTTTTGTAAAGGAATTGGAAACACCCAAGTTATTGATGCAGAAAAAGGGTTTGTTAAAATTGGAGAAGCCTTTGAGCTTTCTAATAGAATTAATGCCAATTATGAAGTTTTAATTACCGATAATCTCTAATCTATTTTTTTTGACCAAACAATTCATCATATCAGCACCAAATAGTAACGCAGGAAAAACGACTATTACATTAGGTTTATTACGTTTATTTAAACGTAAAAACATTGAAATACAACCTTTTAAAGTTGGTCCAGATTACATAGATCCCAAATTTCATCAATTAGCTTGTAGTAAAATTGGTGTGAACTTAGATTTATTTATGATGTCTGATCTTGAAATAAACACGTATTTAAATTTCTATGGAAAAAATGCCCAGATTAATTGCATTGAAGGTGTTATGGGTTTATTTGATGGTGCTAATAAAGATCAAGGAAGTACTGCTGCATTAGCTAAAAAACTCAAAACACCAGTAATACTTGTTGTAGACGCAAAAGCAGTTGCATACTCTGTTGCTCCTCTTATTCAAGGTTTTATAAATTTTGATGCCGATGTTAAAATAATTGGAGTTATTTTTAATCGTGTAGGTTCAGAAAGGCATTATAGAATGTTAAAAGAAGCTTGTGATGACATCAATGTAAATTGCTTTGGCTATTTAGCTAATCTTAAAAATATTGAAATTCCATCAAGGCATTTAGGCTTAAATATTCAAGAAATAGAAAAGTTTGATAGTATTATTGATCAGATTGCTACTGAACTAGAAAAAACAGTAAACTGGAACACTATTTTGAAAGTTTCTAAAAAAGTGGAACCTATTCTTACTTCAACGCATAAAACAGTAGTATCTAAAAATATAACATTTGCTATTGCTAAAGATGAAGCTTTTAATTTTATTTATCCCCATAATATTAATGCAATGAAACAACTGGGAGAAGTTATTTTCTTTAGCCCTATTCATGATACTGAAATTCCGAAATGTGATTTTATATTTCTTCCAGGAGGGTATCCTGAAACTCACTTAAAAGAGCTATCTTCTAATACTTCGATGTTAAAAAGCATCAAAACATTCGCTGAGAATAATGGTCAAATTTATGCGGAGTGTGGCGGAATGATGTATTTAGGGAAAGCCATTATTTCTGAAGAAAACAAACCGTATAAAATGGTTGATTATTTAAATTTTGAATCGACCATAGCAGATAAAAAATTGCACTTAGGCTATAGAACAACCAAAACAAATAACCACATTTTTAAAGGACATGAGTTTCATTATTCTAGTTTACAAAACGATAATGAAACTACTATAAATGCAACAGTTTTAAATGCCAGAGATGGTGAAACTGACACTAAAATTCATAAAAAAAATAAGGTAATAGGTTCTTACATACATCATTATTTTGGTACACCTGAAATACTATTACAATTAATTAACCAACTAAATAACGACATATGAAAATTTACACAAGAAAAGGAGACAAAGGAAGTACCGGCGTTTTTGGAGGAAAAAGAGAATTTAAAAACTCTGCTCGAATTGAATGTATTGGAACCTTGGATGAGGTAAATTCTACCATAGGTTTATTACGCTCTAAACTAGGAAATGATCATGAATGGCAACCAAATTTACATCGTATTCAAAAAGATATGATGAATATGATGTCGCATTTAGCACGTCCATCAGATTCTAAAAAAATAAATCCAAATCCTGAGCCTAAAGACGGTGCTGAATTTTGTGAACAATGGTTAGATGAAATGGAAGAAAATATAAGTTCTCCTTCTGATTATTTTTTATTGCCTGGAGGAAATGAAATATCTGCACTTTGCCATGTTTGTAGAACGCAAGTAAGAAGAGGTGAACGACAATTGGTTACTTTAATGCAAGAAGATCCTGAATGTGTACATGATTATATTATGAGTTATGTAAACAGAATGTCTGACTTATTTTTTACCATGGCTAGAGCCGAAATGGACAAGCATGGTGTAGCTGAAGAAAAATGGAATCTTTTCTTATACAAGAGAAAGAAAAAAGCAGTTAAAAAATAATTCTGAAGTTATTTCAGAATCAAATAAAAAACAATTCAATAGTAACAATTTATATTTTTAAAAATGAATAAGAAAATACCAATTACCATCGTTACCGGATTTTTAGGTGTAGGAAAAACTACCTTAGTACATAACATGTTAAGAAATGCCAATGGAAAGCGTATTGCTGTGTTGGTTAATGAATTTGGAGAAGTAGATGTAGATGGGCAATTAATTGCATCCTCAGAATGTGGTGATGATGATTGTAATTTAGTACAACTACCAAACGGATGCATTTGCTGTACTGTACAAGAAGAATTTTTACCTTCTATGTTACAATTATTAGAACGTAAAGAAGAAATTGACCACATCGTTATTGAAACTTCAGGTTTATCAATGCCTAAACCTTTAGTAAAAGCTGTTAACTGGCCAGATTTAAAACCTCATATAACTATAGATTCAGTCATTACAGTAGTAGATGCTGTAGGAATTGCAACAGGTGAAATTTGTGACAGAGAACGCGTGCAGGCACAACGTTTAGCTGATGATTCTTTAGACCATGAAACACCTATTGAGGAGTTATTTTTAGATCAATTATCATGTGCTGATTTAGTTTTAGTTAGTAAAAGAGATTTAGTTGACGATGAAAAATTTTCAGCAATAACTAAAATCGTAACCGCTAAAGCAAGACCAAATACTAAAATTATACCTGTAGAAAACGGTACGTTAGATAATAGTTTATTGTTAGGTATTGAAGCTTCTGCAGAAGATGATGTAGATAATCGTCATTCTATTCACGAAGAGCATCATAAGTCAGGAAATCATCATCATCATAATGATGATATTAAAACTATTTTGTTAGAGTATTCAGAAACAGCAGCTATTAAAGCTTTAGTAAATGATTTAAAAACATTGGTAGAAAAACACGAAATTTATAGAATTAAAGGTTTTGTAAACATTCCAAACAAACCTATGCGCATGGTTTTACAAGGTGTAGGTTATCGTTTCGATTATTATTTTGAAAGACCTTGGGGAGCTAATGAAGAGCGTAAAACAAGTATCGTTGTTATTGGTAAAAATATAGAGTTGAATGAAAAAAATGAAGTGATTACTCATGCTCATTCGCATAGTCATAGTCACAGTCACGGGCATTCTCATTAATAAATAATTTGCTGTTCTATTATATCAATAAATAGTATTTAGGTTTCATAAAAATCATAAAACGTGCATTTAATTTCTACCATACCGGGCGGCTGGAATCCTAACGATGAAGGAGTATTTTACATCGATCAATCTCCTGGAGATATTGTTTTTTTATCTTCAGCAGATTCTGATTTATTTATGATGAATAATGCCTACAAATTAGTGCATAATTCTGTAGAAAATGCACCTTCATTTCGGTTTGCTAATCTTAGTTACTTTAAACAAGAATTAACTATAGATACGTATATTGATGAGGTAATTTCATCTGCCAAAATTGTTGTTCTTAAACTTTTGGGAGGAAAAGCTTATTACAATTATCTATGCGAAGCTGTAACTGATTGCTGTGAAGAAAACAACATTCAATTAGTATTTTTACCTGGTGATAACAAACCGGATTTAGAATTAATGCAATCTTCAAATATTCCTTTAAAGGAAGTTGACCTAATTTGGAAATACATTCAGTCTGGTGGTATTGAAAATTGCCTATCCTCACTTCAATTGATTAGTAATAGAATTAGTGATGTAGAAGTAATACCTAATGCCATTAAAACGATTCCTGATTTATTTTTATACCACCCAAAAGAAGGAATTTATACTACATTAAACCAAAAAAGAACAGAAAAACAAGTTGTTATTTTTGGGTACAGAAGTTATTATTTATCAAATAACTTAGCACCTATTCATAGTATTATTAGTGCATTAGAAGAACAGAACATTTCATCTGTTGTTTTAATGGCTGCTGGCTATCGTGAGCATGATATTCAGCAACAAGTATTCGACTTACTAAAACAACATCATCTTAAAAACCTTCAGGTTATTATAAACACTACGGGGTTTAGTGTGCAAGGATTTCATGACACCACACAAAATTTATTTGATGTATTTAATGTTCCCGTAATTCAAGCCATTATGGGAAGTTGTAATCATGACAGTTGGTTAGAAGGTGATTTCGGCTTGCCTCCTACTGATATTGCAATGAATATTGCCCTACCAGAAGTGGATGGTAAAATTATCTCTAAAGTTATTTCATTTAAAGAATCCATAGAAAAAGATACGTTAACAGATTCTGAAGTTGTTTCTTATGTACCACATATTGAAGGTTGCCAGTTTGTTGCTAAAATGGCAAAAGCTTGGATAAATCTTCAGAATAAAAATAATTCAGAAAAGAAAATCGCTTTAGTTTTACCAAATTATCCTAATAAAAATAGTCGTTTAGCAAATGGTGTTGGTTTAGATACTCCACAAAGTACCTTGCAAATATTAGCGCAATTAGCTGATGAAAAATACGAATTAGCTGCTAATTACCCCACAACAACTAACGAACTTATAAATAAATTAACCGATGCTGTTACCAATGATGTAGAAACTATAAATACTTTAAATGAGCGTAAAACAATTCGTTTAGAAGAAAGTGTTTTTTATGAATATTACAATCAATTATCTCCAACACTTAGAAATACTGTAGAAGCACAATGGGGGCAACCAAATGAATCTCCTAATTACAAAGAAGGCGCTTTTTTAATTCCCGGATTTTTATCTAAAAATATTTTTGTTAGTATTCAACCTAGTAGAGGTTACAACTTAGATTTACAAGCCAGTTATCATTCACCTGATTTACCTCCTCCTCCAGCCTATTTGGCCTATTATATTTGGTTGCAATATAATTTTAATGCTGATGCGTTAGTACATATTGGAAAACATGGAAATTTAGAATGGTTACCGGGAAAGAGTGTCGCCTTAAGTAAAGAAACTTGTTTTCCTGCAGCTATTTTAGGTCCGATTCCTCATTTTTATCCATTTATTATTAATGATCCTGGTGAAGGAACTCAAGCTAAAAGAAGAAATCAAGCTATAATATTAGACCATTTAATTCCGCCAATGACACGGGCTGAAAATTATGGTGATTTATTAAAATTAGAACTATTAATTGATGAGTTTTATGAAGCAGCTTTAGTTGATAAAAAAAGAGCTACTCTAATAAAATCTAAAATTGAAAACCTTGTAAATGAAACCCATCTTAAAACAGATTTAAATCAAGATGGAAAAGATATTGATGCTTTATTAGAGGTTATAGATGGGTATTTATGTGAATTAAAAGAATCACAAATTAGAGGTGGGTTACATATTTTAGGAAAATTACCCCGACAAGAAAAATTAGTCGATTTAATTGTTGCCTTACATCGTTTACCTCAAGGAAATTTAAAAGGAATAACACAATGTTTGGCTGAAGATTTACTACTTAATTTTGATCCAATTAACGTTACCTATTCTGATATATTTGAAAAAGAGATTTTTGGTATTTCTTGTAGAACCTATGGGCAAGCTGTTGAGCTTTTAGAAAATAAATCTAAAAATATCATTAGTCAATTAGTATGTGGAAATACCATTCCTAAAATTGGAGAATCTACTCATGATTTGATTAATTATATAAAATTACATACCCTACCAGTATTACAGAAAACAAGTAATGAAATTGGAAATTTAATTAAAGGATTAAACGGACAGTATGTTCCTGCAGGTGGTTCTGGTGCGCCAACCAGAGGTAGATTAGACATTTTACCTACTGGAAGAAATTTTTATTCAGTTGATGTACGTACTATTCCTTCTGAAACCGCGTATCAATTAGGTCAAAAAAGTGCTCAGAATATTATTGATCGTTACTTACAAGAAAATGGAGAATATCCTACTTCTATTGGGTTATCAGTTTGGGGTACCTCAACAATGCGTACAAGTGGAGATGATATTGCACAAGCACTAGCTTTAATAGGTGTTAAACCTATTTGGCAAGGAAGTAATAGAAGAGTTAAAGATTTTAAAGTTCTTTCAACATTAGAACTAAAAAGACCAAGAGTAGATGTAATGTTACGTATTTCTGGTTTTTTTAGAGATGCTTTTCCAGATATAATTTCCCTATTTAATGCTGCTATTGAAAAAGTGGCAGAATTAGATGAAACTGATGAACAAAACCCTATAAAAAAACGTGTTACTGCTGAAAGGAAAGAGTGGCAAAACCAAGGTTTAGATAACAAGCAAGCCAATGAAAGAGCTTTATATCGTGTGTTTGGTTCAAAACCTGGTGCATATGGCGCTGGATTACAAGGCTTAATTGATGGAAAAAACTGGACGACTTCAGATGACTTAGCGCAGGCTTATATCAATTGGAGTGGTTATGCATATGCTGGTAAAAATAACAGTGGTAAGTCTGCTCATGAAACCTTTAAAAAACGATTATTCTCTATTGAAGTGGTTATGCAAAATCAAGACAATAGAGAACATGATATTTTAGACTCTGATGATTATTATCAATTTCAAGGAGGAATGACAGCTGCTGTTAACACCATAAAAGGATCACAACCTGAAACTTATTTTGGAGATCATTCCCGACCTGATAATCCGAAGGTAAAATCGTTAAAAGAAGAATTGTTAAAAGTATTTAGATCACGAGTAGTTAATCCAAAATGGATGCAAGGTATGCGTGAACATGGTTATAAAGGGGCTTTTGAAATGGCAGCTACTATGGATTATCTTTTTGCTTATGACGCTACTACCAATTTAATAGAAGATTTTATGTATGAACAAATTACTGAAAACTATTTATTAGATGATAAAAATAAAGCCTTTATAGAAGAACACAATCCTTGGGCTTTAAAAGATATGTCTGAACGAATGTTAGAAGCTGTTCAAAGAGGAATGTGGGAAAATCCTTCAGACGAAATCGTACAAGAATTAAAGGAGATTTATAAAAAATCAGATGCTATCACTGAATAAAAAAGTTATTTATATCAATACATATTATTCGATATAACGATTTATTAAAATAGTTATTAAAAAATAAATTACCTTTATTGCTTTAACCCCTATCCCCTTTTATTATGAAACAATTAAGTATTTACTTACTTACTTTGATGATTATTTTCTCTTGTAAACTTGAGAAAAAAGACTCTGTAAGTATTCCTCAAAAGCATAAAAAAGAAAAAAAAGAAGAGAATCCTGATAAATATGCCATCTGGACAGAGGCTCAAGCTGCTAGGCATCAAAAAATATTACAAAAACTATCAGCTTCAGCTAAAAAATTTAACTATAAAAAAGGAAGTTCTACTAGTTATGCTAATGGTAATTTAAATGGCACATGGACAAACAGAGGTCCTAAAAATATGCCGGGTGCCTTTAAATTTGCTGAGATGTTAGAAGGAACTGATATTATTTATGGAGTAACTCACAATCACTACGCTGGTGAGTTTAATTCTAAAGCTTATATTTTTAAAGGTACTGTATATAACCCCAAAACAGGGAAAGGTGGTGACGATTTTACCTTACTTACTGCTAATTGGCCAAACAGGTATCAAAATCTGTTTGCTTTTAAAATTGGAACTACAACCCGATTAATAGCACATATTGAAAATGGTCCTTTATACTATTCCGATGATGAGGGAACCACTTGGGCACGCTCTAATGGATTACCTGATGCTAATACAAGTTCTGCTATTAACAGACAAGACAATCATTCCATTTATGTAACCAATGGTCAAAAAATATACATATCTATCGACAAGGGAATTAACTTTACTCTACTAAAAGATTATGGTTCTCCTAAAAAAAGTAGTTTTTTATATACTCCAAGGTTTTCAGCACAACCAAATTCTAATACAGTTTATTTAGCTCGAAATGGTTCTTTTTATCAATTAAACAGCGCTAAAACTGATTTTACATTATCAGGAACTTATATAAATAGTCATGGTAATCGTCAATTTAGTATTGGAGGTGATAGTAGAGTACTTTATATTACTGAAAACAAAAATTATTGGGTATCTACTGATCATGGTAAAACTTGGACTAGTAAATCACCCAAAGGAAATTGGTACGGAGATAGAACTGGAAAAATGTCACCAGGTAAATTCTTTGCTGTACACCCGGAAAATCCAAATATTTCTATTGCAGGATATGCACAACCTGTAATTTCTTTAGATAAACTAGATACAGACCTTTCAACAACCAGTGGCTGGGGAAGATATCAAAATGGTACACATTTAAAGGCTGAAGACTATTATAATAGGATTCGATTTAATTATCATCCAGATTTTCAAGCTTCACACTTTTTTTACAACAGCTCTGGCGATTTGTTTTCTGCTAGGTGCTCTGATGGTGGTATTTTTATTTCTTATAAAGAATGGAAAAGCTTTCCTAATGAAGGTACAGCATTTGATAATTCAGGATATGCCAATGCTCACTACATTAATTTAAATGTATTAAATACCATAAATCCTTTAATTTATAGAGAAAATATTTTTACAGGCGCTAACAATCCAAATCACATTTACTATAGCACTCAAGATCAAGGAAGTGGTAGTATTATCAGTGATACAAATAATGAAACTCTAGATTTTTACCAAAGTATTGGAGGTGATGGACCTCCTATAGATAGTTATGATGGTAAACATGCCTGGAAATGGCAACGAGAAGGTAAAAAAGTATATGCTCCGGTAAAGGTTTATAGTAATACTGGAAGTTTTCAATCTATAGGAAAAATCAACTCCCTTTTTAAAGAAGAGAATTCTGTTAGTTTTACCAAAAAATCAGAAATGGGTTGGGTACAAACATATATAGACCATGCTGATTCAGATAAAAACATGTGGATTTTAGCTCAAGATTTAAATAGAGTTACTTGGGATGGTACAAATATTACTTCACACATAATTAATAAAGGTAATAACCATGTAGCTGCGCTTGCTCAAGCTACAGGAAATCCAAATAAATTATACATGCTTCAAGATAGCAAAGTATTTATTTCAACAGATAGGGGGACTACATTTAATACCTCAGCCGATACTCCTTTTTCTTTAACAAATGAATCTTGGGGAAGAGGTGATATAGGTAGTAGTGTTGTATTACCAACTAATGATAATTGGGTTTTATTTTGTGGCCCAAGTACCAATAATGTTGGTGCTATTTTATCAAAAGATGGAGGACAAACTTGGATTGATGTTACAGGAGATTTTCCTAGTGGAATTGATGCACAAACAGGAGGAATGGTAGCTACACCTAATGGTAAATATGTATTTGCAGGTACTGATATTGGTCCTTATGTTTTTGATGTTACAAATGAAAAATGGTATTCTTTAGCGGAAGGTATTGGTTTTTTCAATGCAATGGATGTAGATTACATTCCGGCTATAAATACGGTTCGTTTTGCTTCATGGGGATCAGGAATTTTAGATTTTAAAATTGAAGCGAAATCATTAAGTGTAAATGATCATACTTTAAATGCATTGACACTTTTCCCTAACCCTGCTAATGATTTTGTAACAATCAATTTAGAATCTTCATTAAACGATAAAGTAACCATTGAAGTTTTTACACTTCAAGGAAAAAGAGTGATTCATAAAAAAGAAATTTCTTTCATTAATAAAAAAACCACACTAAATACTTCTAAACTTGTGGCTGGAATATACCTAATTACTATTACTGATGAAAACAATAACAAAGCGACTAAAAAAATGATTATAGAGTAGCTTTCTTCTTAATTTAGTAATAATCAAAAAACACAAGTAACTTAAATAAGTTACTTGTGTTTTCTTTTTTTTAATAATATTTATATTCTACTTTTATTGTCAAAATACTACTAAAAAATGCATGATGCACTTAGAAAGCATATAGAAGAAATAATTTCACTTACAGATGACGAATTTGATTTTATTTTAAGTCATTTTGAACAAGTAAAAAAACGTAAACATCAATATATTTTACAAGAAGGAGAAGTTGCGAATAAAGAATATTGGATAATTAAAGGTTGTTTAAAAAGTTATTTTTTTGATGAAAAAGGGAAAGAACATATACTTCAATTTGGTATGGAAAATTGGTGGATTACAGATTATGAATCATTTGTAAAACAAACCTCCTCTAAAATTTATATTGATTGCATAGAAGATAGTCAGTTATTATATATTACCTATGAGAATAGAGAAAAATTAACTACAGAAATGCATAAAATGGAACGCTTTTGGGCTAAAAAAAGTAAGCATGGTAGAATTGCCTTACAAAATAGAATTCTATCATTGTTAAAAAATTCATCTAAAGAACGATACCAATTACTTTTAGAGCAATACCCCACATTATTTCAAAGAGTTCCTAAAAAACTAATTGCGGCTTACCTTGGTGTTTCTAGAGAAACATTAAGTAGGTTAAACTCTTAACTAGATCTCTTCTATAATATGTGATATTAATCACAAATTAATAGTGACTTTAGTCCTGTTTAATGTCTTTTAATACCTTGAATTTTGTATCAACAATAATTCATTAAAAATTAAAAAGACATGAGCATTTTAGAAAAAATTCAAAACAAAGAAATTGGAACATTAATTCAAAGAGTTAGTATAGGCTTACTTATATTATTTCACGGTATTGCAAACATGAATTCCAATTATTCATTTATTAAAAGTTTATTGAATGGCTTGAGCTTACCTGAATTCTTTTCTTATGGTGTTTTCATTGGAGAGATAGTTGCCCCAGTACTTATTATTATAGGTTACAGAGCTAAATTAGCTAGTTTGGTATTAACCTTAAATATGTTCATTGCCATTTTAATGGCGCATGCTTCTGAAATATTTTCTATTAACCAATATGGTGGCTGGGCAATAGAATTACAAGCATTATATTTATTTGAAGCATTAGTTATTGTGTTTTTAGGCGCAGGAAAATATGCCATATCAACAAACTCTAAGTGGGATTAGTTTCTTTACAAAAAAATCAAATTAATATGCTTTAAATTTTTGAATAGTAGAAGTTAAATCTTCTATTTATTTTAAATAAAAAGGCAACTAATAAATTAGTTGCCTTTACTATAATCAAAATATTTTGATTTTATTTATTAAGTGATTAACGTTTCATAATACATCTAACCTTCTTAACTTTTCCATCAACAATTACTTTTAAATAATAAAAACCTCTTCTTAAATTAGATAATTGTAATTTGTTCTTTGTTTTTCCTTCAGTAACAGAAATAGTTTTTTCAAATACTTTTCTACCTCTAAAGCTATATATAGCTATAGTAGCATCTGTATCAGCTGTACTATTAAATTGAACATTCAAATTATTTCTAAAAGGATTAGGGTATACATTTAACCTTGTAATTCGAACTGGTTGATTAGCAGTACCGTCACAATCACCTAAAGTACTTCCTCTTTTTAAGTAATACTTCACTGCCCATGATGGAACACAAATTGTACGTCTTCCTTTAAAGCAAATCTTTACACGGTTGTAGTGTCCGAATTTCCCACAAGTTACATCTTCTACATCTACTACTGTTTCTGATACTATTGAACACCCTCTTGCATCAGTAACAGTTACTGAATATGTTGTTGTTTCAGTAGGGCAAACATTGATAGTTTCAGTTGTTTCTCCTGTACTCCATTCGTAACTATAAGGAGCTTCTCCTCCAAGTATTTCAAGTACACCGATAGAAGTACATGATTTTGGTGCATATCCTAAATACACTTTTGCTCCTTTTGTTAATGCAGCTGTTATTGGTGCTCCTTCAGTAATTGTAAAATTTTCTACTACAGAATTATTTAATGCATCCGTTACTACTACATTATAGGTACCTGCAACTAATCCTGTTAAACTATTTTCTGTAATAGCTGAACCGTTATTTAATGTATAGGTATATGGCATACAACCTCCTGAAACACTTATCACAGCAGTTCCATCGGCAGTACCATTACAAGTAACGTCTGTAGTTGTTACACTATCTAAGGTAAGTGCTTTTAATTGTAATTGTACAGAAACTGGGAAGTGATCAGAAGATGTTTTTGTATAATCGCTATCATAAAACTCATAATGTACACGAGCAGAAGCATTAATATACTCATCAAATAATTCATTTGAAAGAGTAATATGATCAATCATATTTTCTCTAAATGCATATGATCTATACCCTTGAGCACTTAATGTTGATGATACTACATTATAATTTGTAGAATCATTTACATAAGCTTGATATGTTGAAGCAGTACTTGATACTCCATCAGCAACAGTAACATCTACATCATCATTATAATCTCCTAATACAATTAAATTTTTGTCTGCGTATTGAGTATCTAATGAATCTTTTAATACTTCAACATCAAATTTACGCATATCATATCGTTGTTGAGCCCCAGTACCTCTATTGGCTCTAGCGTGTAAGTTAACAACATTAACTTGTTGTGTACTACCATTTACAGTAACATTTGCAGTTAACATAAACGGTAAACGACCACTTGCATAAAAACGAGTTTTATCTGCTTCAGGGTATCCTGATAATGCTGAATCATCACCTCCATTATAATAAGGGTGAATTGATTTTAATAACACTTTAGTATCAACTACTTCAACAGTTTGTGTTTTATAAATAAACCCTATTTGTTGTTTTGTTCCTGAAGTATCATTTGGATACGATGTTGCATCAGATAAAATAAAACTATACCCAGGTAATTCACTTACCATTTGAGTAAACAAAGCTGCATCTGCAATTTCTTGCACTGCATAAATATCTGCATTTAAAGTTTTTATTACCGTTTTTACACTATCCTTTTGAATTGCATCTGAATTTGTATTTCCTGCAGCTGGTGAATTTTTTTCATCTCCAAACCATTCTATATTCCAAGTTACAACATCTAATGCCTTTTCTTTATCAACTTCTACTACCGTATCTGGAGTTGTATATTCACCAGCACACGACAAGTCTTCTCTAATTCTTGGTAATAATTGATATGTTGTAAAAAATCGTCCAACTACACCAGTAATTCCAGAACATGTTTCTGGTTGCCCTAAACCTACTAAAGAGGTAACATCATTGTCAATACGTAATTGTGCAGTACCACTCGTATCTGTTAGTGTATAGTTAGAATTTCCAAAAAGAATTCCTCCTGGTGTTGGGAAACTTGGGTTAATAACACGAACTAATTCAGCTGGATGATCAGCTAATTGGCTCAAAGTAACTGTTGCTGGTACTATCGGGTTATTAGGTAATCCGTTATTTGTAGCCTCAGTTACTGGGTTAATTTGAATTTGATCATTAAATGCGCTACGAGTTCCTGTTACAGTAATTGAATCTCCAATCGCAAAGTTACCATTACCATGAACTAACTCATCAAAAATAGCAATACCTCCGGTAGCGTCTTGAATATAAGCAGAACCTCTAAATTGATCTGATACTGTTAATACTCCACTTACAGTTACTAACTCTCCAGTTGCTGTAGTACGAGCAGCTGCAAT
Source organism: Tenacibaculum sp. (assembly GCA_042093175.1). Taxonomy (GTDB): domain Bacteria; phylum Bacteroidota; class Bacteroidia; order Flavobacteriales; family Flavobacteriaceae; genus Polaribacter. The sequence goes on from JBELFC010000007.1 coordinate 20,268, forward strand.
TGAAATAGGATCTGGTGCAGGTATCACTGCTCCATTTTCTGTTCCTGGTGTTGGTGTTGCTTGTGTATAAGTACTTGTGTTTCTTACACCTCCATCTCCATTTGGAATTCTTTGCGAAGAATGACCATCTTTATCACCTAACTGACCTTCATTAATTTGTGCTTGTCCAGTGTTTAATAATACTAAAAGTTCAGCATCATCCGAATCATTTGTATCATATACTAAAGCATCTATTAAATCGGTGGTAGTTACTGATGTTCCATTTGCAAATGAAGTTGCATTTCCTCTATATAAAGCTACTGCATCTGCTCCATTTTGTAATCCATTACTTGGAAGAGTCATATTCACATTAGCTACTGCAGTATTTCCTAATACAAAATATCCTTCAGCATTTGTTGTTTGACCAGCCAAATCATAAGCACCATAGCTTAAATTATTTGAACCATTATACATTACAATTACAAAACCATCTAATGAAGTATTTCCTTTTCCTCCATCATAGATTTCTACAAACTCTAAAGTATCTGATCCTGCTGTATCTGCATCTACTTCATTTATTATTAAATTAACTTGTTCAGTTGCATTTGTATTTGCACTTCCTGGTGTAGGAATTGCTTGTGTATAAGTTGATGTATTTCTTAAACCTCCAGATCCATTAATATAACGCTGTAAAGAATGTGCATTTTTATTTCCTTTAGCATCTTCATTAATTTGTGCTTGTCCACTATTCATTAATACTGCTAATTCAGCATCATCAGAATCGTTTGTATCATATACTAATGCATCTATAATATTAGTGGTAGTAACAGATGATCCATTAGGAAAATCTGATGCATTCCCTGAATATAACGCTACTCCATCTGCTCCATTTTGTAATCCATTACTAGGAAAAGTAATTGACGAAACATTTGGTACAGCAACATTTCCTGCGACAAAATATCCATTAGCATTAGTTGTTTGTCCATCTAAATCATATGCCGCATAACTAGTATTATTTGATCCATTATAGAATACTAATACCAATCCATCTAATGAAGTATTTCCTACCCCTCCATCAAATAATTCAACAAACTCTTGTACATCTGTACCTTCAGTATCAGCATCTACTTCATTAATTAAAACAGTAGGAGCTACTACTACTTCTCCATTTTGCTCACCTGGTGTTGGTGCTAATTGAGCATATGTAGCTGTATTTCTTGCACCTCCTTGTCCATTAGGAATACGTTGAGAAGAATGACTATCTTTATTTCCTGCTCCGCCTTCATTAACTTGAGCCTCACCAGCATTTAACAATACTAAAAGTTCAGCATCATCAGAGTCATTTGTATCATAAACAAAAGCATCTATTAAATTATCAGTTACAATGGCAGAGTTATTAGGGAAATCTGACGCATCTCCTGTATATAAAGCTACTGCATCAGCTCCATTTTGTAAACCATTACTAGCAAAAGTCATTGATGAAACATTAGGTACTGCTACATTTCCTATTACAAAATACCCATTAGCATTTGTTGTTTGACCATCTAAGTCATAGGCTGCATAACTAGTATTATTAGATCCATTATAAAATACCAATACTAATCCGTCTAAAGAAGTATTTCCTGCTCCACCATCAAATAATTCAACAAATTCTTGAGTATCAGTACCAGCAGTATCAGCATCAACTTCATTAATTATAATTGAAGATGAAGTTGCTATAGTTTTACCTGTAAGTTGAACATCATCAATTCCAGCGTAATCACTACCTCCGTTTTGTTTAACAGCAATAGTTACCGAAACAGTTTTCACTGTATTAGGAACTGTTTTTGAAACGGTAATCCAACCACCTGTACTAAAAGGACTAGCATCTGTTACTGTAACAACTCCTTGAGAAGTGCTATCATGGAAAATTTCATAACTTAATGTATCTCCATTTGCTACATCATAACCTACTATATTTAATTTAAAAGATAAAATAACATCTTCATAAGATTCAACATTTACTGGATTAAAAGTAAGTGTTCCACCATCAGCAGTACCACAATTACCATTAAGATCTCTAACTCCGAAAAAATTAGATCCAGTAACTGCTTGGTTAATAGATCCAACACTAGAAACAACATCCCATACATCATTTCCTCCATCATTACATACTACTGGTGAAACTGAATAATTCCAAGTATCTGTAACACTAGTTTCGTACCCTTGAAAAGCAATAACTCCATCTGCTGGACCAGGATTTGTTGTGTCATCTAATGTTGTTATACTAACTGCATTACTAATTACTGATACATTACTAGCAGCATCAATAGCTTTTACTGTAAATGTATATGCTGTACTTGCTGTTAAACCAGTTACATTATATGTAGTTCCAGTTACAGAAGCTATTTGTGTAGTTCCGTTAAATACTTGGTATGCTAAAACACCTACGTTGTCAGTAGAAGCATTCCATCCAAGAGTTGTACCTGTTTTAGTTGTACTTGTAGCTAAAAGATTTGTAGGTGCAGTTGGTGCTTCCGTATCAGTAGTTCCTGAATTAAAACGATTAGCAGCTTGTGGTCCACCCCATATAGAAGTAGCAAAAGCAGGATTATCAATAAAAGGATTTCTATTTCCTTGTATTCCTTCTAATAACGTATTTCTATTTATTTCATATTGAGATACTGGATCTTGTGCATTCCACTCTAAAAAAATATCCATCATATCTGGATGGTAATTTTTTGTTCCTGTACCTACTGCAGTTGCTAAACATTGGTTTCCATAACGTAAATACATATACATCATCATACGAGCTACATCACCTTTCCATTCATCTCCCGGATACCAGTTTCCACTTACATTTCCAGCTGTTCCTGAACCACTTCCAAAACGAAGATTTCCTCTATTAGAATTCATACGCACATCACTTGAACGTACATGGTGGGCATCTGATCCAGGTCCAGTACTTCCTAGATTTGGGTTTCCTAAAGATCTTGGATATGTATGTTCTCTATTCCAATCTCCCTGATTACCACCATTCATAGTTTTAGAGCGAGTACGATCTGTTGTAGAGTTATTATCACTATCATTATAACCATATATCAACAAAACATTATTATTATTTGTTGGATCTAAATCTGTTTGACGTAAAGCATCCCAAACTCCTGGAGTATAACTAAGGTTGGTAGTTTGTGTATTAGTTATTAATACTGCTAAGTCAGTTTTTAATGCATCCCCTGTTTTAGTCAGGTCAAATCCATTATAATAAGTCGGCACTTGTGAAAATGACAAACAACTCATTAGTAAAAAAATAGACAATAAAAATTGCCTTTGAAGGTTATTTTTTTTCATGAAAAAAATTGTGTTTAAATTAATCTGCACAAAGATAGTGGAACCAAAACATTAATTGTTAACACAATATTAATTGTTAAAAGACTCTTTCTTTTCAATAAAAAACTTATTAACAATTGACAAAACAAAGCCTCAAACAACTAACAATCAGTTACTTAAATTTTATAATATTTATACAAACAAAAGTAATAAATCTTCAAAAAACTTAAGGAGTTTTATGTTTTTTACTTGTTTAAAAAAACATCAAAAACCTAATTTTTGTTAAAATTTTACATTTTAAATGTTTTTTTTATTAATTTTTTGGGATAAGTTATTTTAAACTATATATTTGGCGACGAATTAATCAATCGCACAAACCTTTCTAAACCTTCTAAAAAAATGAAACAAGTTTTAAGATTAATGACGTTGGCTGTTTTAGTCTCGTTACAAAGTTGTGACAACAATGAAATAGACAAAAACACAGGAATAGATCCAAATTCTCCAGAAATTGGACTTTTACCTAGTCATTTAAACAACAACGGTACGGCACATGATTGTGCTACAGTATCACAATTTGGACCAAATTCTTACTGGTCAAATACTATTGTAAATAGTACGGAAACAAATTTTTTAAAACAACAAAATAATAGTGCATCTAACCTTTTTGGTTTAAATAATGTACCTCTTTATTTTGCCGCAGGAAGCGGAACTTTTAATGCTCTTTCTTATGGTCCTCCAGCAAATTATATTATTTGGGGTGAACAAATGTTAAGTGGAGCTTTAAACTACGGAAGAATTGCAGTAGGATATATTGCAGCTCATGAAGTAGCTCATCAAGTACAATTTAGACAAGGATATCCTTCAGTAACTGGAGCTTCTAATACTGAATTAGAGGCAGATGGATTTGCAGGATATTACTTAAGAAAAAGATATACTACTAACTGGACTGAAGTTGACCCAGCATATAGATTTGCTCAATCAATTGCAGGAGCTAGTGGTTCTTCTCATGGTAGTGCGCCACAAAGACGTTCTGCTTTAAGGTTAGGATGGTTATTAGGTCAATATAACTTATCAAATAGTAACCTTGATTATTATTTCTTTTATTACTATAACAGTTATGTTCTTCCAGGTAATGGAAAATCTACTAATATGGTAAAGCCAAAAGATATAGATAGCAACGTACACAAATACATGTTATCAAAAATGGATGAGTTAAAAGATATTAATTCAGGTAAAATATCTGAAGATGAATTCGCTAACTTAAGCAACAACTAATAATACACATTAAATAGCGATTGATTATTTATAAAAAGAGAGGCTCTAATCAAGCCTCTCTTATTTTTTATACTATTTAACTAATGTTTAGTTCTTATTATCTACTTTTTATCTACACAGTTTTACCTCTATATCCAAAAAATATTTGTGCTAATTGAAAAACAATTTTTATCGAATCTTTCATTGACAATTTAGAACCATCAACATGAACCCATCTTTTTAAAGGCATTTCAGATATCATTTGTTTTGCTTTTGCTAATGTAAATTTTTTCCTCATTCTCATAAATATTTCTACATCAAATAACCATTTAGTCATAAATTTTTTGCCAAAGAGTAATTGAACAACATCCTTATCAAAAATTTTAGCACCACATTGAGTATCTTTAAAGTCCATTGATAATATTTTTCTAATTATAAAATTAATAGTCATACTTATAATTGCTCTTGCTGAATCTTTAGCAATATTAGCTCCCATTCTTTGAATTCTAGACCCGCTAACTATCTTAAAATCTGACTCTTCAATACTAGTTACTAAATCTTCAAAATCATTAAAATCAGTTGATAAATCAGCATCTAAGAATCCAATATAATCTAACGATTTATTCTCAGATAAATACAACATGCCTTGTCTTACTGCTTCCGCTTTCCCTCCATTTTGTTCGCAATTATATACAGTTATATAGTCTTCTCTACCTACTTTTAACCTTTCTAATGCCTCTAATGTTTTATCAGTACTACCGTCGTTTACAAAACATAAATAATATCCCGTATACTCATCTATAAAACTTAAAAACTCTTCTTTTAATAGTCTTTCCTCTTCATTATAACACGGAATTACAACTCCCACTCCTCTCTTTTGAATAATAACTCGATTACTATATGTAACTTCTTTTTTATTTATTTGTGGAGCTCCAATTAAATGCTTGGTTCTTGCACATATTTCATTTAAGCTCAATGGTTTTTTCATATAATCATTAATACCTAATTCAAACCCTTTAATTATATTATTATCATCTACACTACCTGACAATACCATTATTGGTGTAGCAGATTTTGCTTCTTCTCTTATATACTCAACAATATCTAAACCAGATATCTCAGGCATATTAATATCTATAATAACTAAATCTGGATTAAAAGAATCAAATAGTTTTTTACCTTCAATTCCATTAGTTTCAACTTTAACATTATATCCCATTGCAGTTAACCTTTTTTCTATAGGTAACAATACTAATTCTTGATCATCTATTACAAGTACCTTCATTTTTATAAGTTTTTTGGAATTCTGATGTAACAAAAATAGATGACATCCCTTTATTAAAGTATAGTATATCGTTAGTTTTCAAAGCACCTACGTTTAACCGTTGTTTTTTGTAGACAAATGGTGAATAGTATATTCTTATAAAAAATAATTATAAAAATACTTAGACTAGTAATTTTTCAACTATATCTAAAAAAGTAACTTTACCCCTTTAAAAATTACACATGACAATTAAAGATTTAGTTGGAGAATATACTATAATTGGGAGTAATCAAAATTCAGAAGAAAACACCTATAAAGGTACTCTTAGCTTAAGTTTAGATAATAACAATAGAATTATTGCTAAGTGGATTATTAATAATGATCAAGAGCAATATGGATCAGGTTTTTTTAAAGATTCTATTTTGGTTATTAACTTTAACTATCTTGGAGAGAATCAAACTATTTATAAAGGAGTTGTGGTTTACAGATGTATAAACAAAGACATATTAGATGGGTTTTGGTCTGAAAAGCATGGAAATCCATTATATTTAGGTGAAGAACGATGTTTTAGAATAAAAAATGAAAATGAACTTTTAAATTAAATGAATACGATGCAATGTCCATGTAATCCAACAATAGAATATACAAATTGTTGTCAAAAAGCACATCAAAACATTAACTTAGCTATATCTGCTGAAAATTTAATGCGCTCAAGATACAGTGCTTTTGTATTAGGGAATATAGATTATCTACAAAAAAGTCATCATAGCAATACAAGGCCAAATAAAAAAGAAAAAAAAGAAATTTTAAAATGGTCTAAATCTGTTCAGTGGGTTAAACTTGAGGTTTTAAAAACATATAAAGGTACTTCTATCGATACTGTTGGAAATGTAGAATTCAAAGCTTTTTTTATAGAAGATGGAAAGATAGAAGTTATCCATGAAAACTCTCTTTTTTATAAAGAAAATCAACATTGGGTTTATGTGGAGGCTGTATAAAACATTCATTTACAAAACCTTTAACATAATTTAACATGTTAATTTGTAACAATATCAAGTTTCATTCTTCTTACTTATATATACGTATTACAATATAGTGTTGAGAGGAGAGGTTTTCTTATTGAAGTTGGCCTTTCCTCTTTCCCTTTTTAATATACTCATATTAACTAAAAAAACTACTCATATATATTCAATCACTTTTAAAATCACAAGTAAAAAACAATTTTAAACACCAACAAATCAATAATTTACATTAATTTTAACATTTAAGTTGTAACAATTTTAGGTTTCATTCTTCTAACTTATATATACGTATTACAATATAGCGTTGAGAGGAGAGGTTTTCTTATTGAAGTTGGCCTTTCCTCTTTCCCTTTTAATATGCTTATTAAAGGAAGTAACAACTACTTATTTTATAACTATAAAAATAAAAAAGCTGAATAATTTAAAATTATTCAGCTTTTTATAAAATTCTTTATTTCAGTTAAAGAGAGTTTTTTGTAATCTTTAAAACCTATATGATAATCCAACTATAATTTGATTTACTCTTGTATCAAAGTTAACATTTGGAGCTCCATTACTATTAATTAGTTGTGATTCAGTATCAGAAAAAGCTCTTTCCCATCTTACATCTAATCCTATCTTACCTAATTCAACACCAGCACCCAATTGAAGTCCAACTGTAAAACCACTTACATCTGTTTTTACATCATTTAAACTTTTTAAACTAAAATCCCCATCAATAATATACTGAAATGATGGACCTACAAAAACATGGGCTACCTTTAAAAATTTTTTACCTAATAATACAGGTATATCAATTTTTTGAAAATTATAACTAGCTATTTCATCTGAATTTTTAGCTGATATTTCACTTTTTAAAGATGTATACACCAATTCAGGCTGAACATACAAACCAATTACAGGAATTTTTATACGTGATAAAACCCCAATATGGAATCCAGTTTTACTCTTAGCCCCGTCTAAAACATCTGTTTTTACCTCTTGAAAAGAATCTGAATTGTAATTAATTCCCCCTTTAATACCAAACTGTATTTGTGATTGAGAAACTTGAACAACTCCTAACAAAAACAAAACTAATATTGCTATTTTTTTCATAATCTAAATAATTTAAATTTATTTGTTTAACGAATTTTAATTTATATTATTTTCTTTTGATTACTTTTTCTACAGCTGCAACGACAGCCACATCATTTAATCCATACTTCGCCATTAACTGATCTGGTGTTGCAGATTCACCAAAACTATCATTAACAGCTACAAATTCTTGTGGTGATGGATTATTTGTAGCTAAACAACGTGCTACACTTTCTCCTAAACCTCCATATTTATTATGCTCTTCAGCAGTTACTACACAACCAGTTTTAGCTACAGATTCTAAAATAGCTTCTTCATCTAAAGGCTTTATAGTATGTATGTTTATAACTTCAGCAGATATTCCTTTTTCTTCAAGTTTTTCAGCTGCTTGTAATGCTTCCCATACTAAATGACCTGTAGCTACTATTGTAACATCAGTACCTTCAGTAAGCTTAATTGCTTTACCAATAACAAATGGTTCATCTGTCATAAAAACTGGTACTTTTGGTCGTCCAAAACGCAAATAAACAGGCCCATCATGCTCAGCTATAGCAAGAGTAGCTGCTTTAGTTTGACTATAATCACAAGTATTGATTACTGTCATACCTGGTAACATTTTCATTAATCCAATATCCTCCAATATTTGGTGTGTTGCTCCATCTTCTCCTAAAGTAAGACCTGCATGTGATGCACATACTTTTACATTTTTATCAGAATACGCTATAGATTGACGAATTTGATCGTATACACGACCTGTAGAAAAGTTAGCAAAGGTTCCTGTAAATGGAATTTTACCTCCAATAGTAAGCCCAGCTGCTATTCCCATCATATTTGCTTCAGCAATTCCAACTTGATAAAAACGTTCTGGATGATTTTTTTCAAAATCATTCATCTTTAACGAACCGGTTAAATCGGCACATAGAGCTACGACATTAGGATTTGTTTTTCCTAATTCAGTTAACCCATCGCCAAATCCTGAACGGGTATCTTTTTTTTCAGTGTAAGTATATTTCTTCATTAGTATGTGTTGTAAATACGGTTCAAAAATAATCTTTTAAAAAATAATTAAGTTATAATTTCATTAATTCTTTATAAAGTTTATGAACAGGGAAACCCATAACAGTAAAATAGCTACCTTCTATTTTAGTTATTCCTATTTTTCCTATCCATTCTTGAATCCCATAGGCTCCAGCTTTATCATATGGTTTGTATGTAGTAATGTAATAATCGATCTCTTCTTTTGTTAATTTTTTAAAATATACTTTTACTGAATCGTTAATTACTTTCTTAAAATTTTTATTTAAAATACAAACAGATGTAATTACCTCGTGCACATTATTTGATAACCTGCTAAGCATATCAAAAGCATCTTCATAATTTTTAGGTTTCCCCAGTGCAATATCATCTATCCATACAATAGTATCAGAAGTAATAATTAATTCATCTTTTCTTATACTTTTCTCAAAAGCTTTAGACTTTAAATCAGCTAAAAAATCAGTAATTTCATATGATTTTAAATCATCTGGATACACTTCATCTACCTCTTTAAGTTTTATTGTAAAATCAACATCTAAATCTTTCAAAAGCTCATGCCTTCTTGGTGAGCCTGAAGCTAAAATAACTTTATAGTTTTTTAATTTATTTGATAACATATTTAAAATAGTAAGCAATAATAGGAATACTCATAACAGCTAAAGTGTAAACTATATTAGATTTTTTTAATAAAGCCTTATAATCATTGTCACTTCTTGCGTTTAATAAATAATAAATGAAATATAATTCAGGAAATGTACCTAATAATAAAATTGTTGTGAGTATAAATTTATTTTCAATAAATGAAATTGCAAATCCCAATACAATTATACTTGTTAAAATTGAAATAATTAAAATCATTGTTTTTGTTCTTCTTCTTCCTAAAACTATTGGAATTGTTTGGTGATTATAGGTATAATCATGATTAATATTTATAATATCTTTTATACTCTCTCTTGCTATATTTCCCATAAATGACAAGGATATATAAAATATTGTTATCAGTTGAAACTTAAACAACAAATCCCATTGCTCAGTAGTTAAATTTACAGGTAAATCACACCACCATACTAAAAGCACACTGTATGCCTTAATAAATGAGTTTATAATGTTGGTGAAAATTGTTTTTTTTAATACATAAAAAGAGTATAAAGCAATAATAAACATATTAAAAACACCTATAAAACCATAATTAGGTTTATTGATATTAAAGGATAATATAAAACCTACTACAACACTACTTATTGCTATTAGTATAGCTAATTGTTTAGCTTTTTTTATTGGGAATTTTGGAAACTTTGAATCCTTTTTTTTTACATAATAATTTATTAGAAAACCTGCAGATAAAACCCCAACAGTTGATACTTGTAATAAAAATAAGTCAAAAAAAGAAAGTTTGGTTTTAAATCCATAACCATGTAAAAAAAATATTTTAAATAAAAACTGGATAAAAGCTATGTACAATAGATTTTTCCATTTTATAATATTTAAAAAAATTTTAGTCATTAATTAAAATTCTTTTTTATTCTAGCTAAATCTCTTTTGCTATCACGATCTTTCATCGTTTCCCTTTTATCATGTGTTTTCTTACCTTTTGCTAAAGCTACGTCTAATTTAGCCCAGCCATTTTCATTAATAAAAAGTCTTAAAGGAACAATTGTATTCCCTTTAGCTTCAACTTCTCTAGCTAATTTTTTTAACTCTCTTTTATTCAATAACAAACGCCTTTCACTTTTAGGATTGTGATTAAATTGATTACCGAAAGCATACTCTTCAATATACATATTAATAACAAAAAGTTCTCCTCTGTCATTAAATTCACAAAAACTTTCTGTAATTCTTGCTTTGCTATGACGTATCGATTTTATTTCTGTTCCGGTAAGTTGAATTCCTGCAGTATATTTATCTATAATCTCGTATTCAAAACGAGCCTTTTTATTCTGTATGTTTATATTTTTTTGCATAATCAAAAACAAATATACTTATAAATTTAAGGTTAAAAGTAAAAATAATAAACTATGGTTAATAGGCACATTCCAAGTATTCTTTTTCATTATTTTAATTATAAAATAATATTAAATAATTATAATAAATCTTATTTTTAAAGCACAAAAAAATGCTCTGAATTTATTTCAGAGCATTTTAGATATTTACATATATTTTATGCTTATTCAGCCATTATAGCTTCAGCTACTTTTTTATAAGTACCAT
>JBELFC010000007.1:31512-54608 GCA_042093175.1 Tenacibaculum sp.
ATATTTTATGCTTATTCAGCCATTATAGCTTCAGCTACTTTTTTATAAGTACCATTTTCAAGTTTTTCTCTAATTGCAGAAAAGGCTATTATAGTTTCTTCAACATCTTCTTCTGTATGACGAGCTGTTGGTATTAATCGTAAAATAATCAATCCTCTTGGTATAACTGGATACACAACTATTGAACAAAATACTCCATGATTTTCACGTAAATCTTGAACCATAGCCATAGCTTCTGGTATTTCTCCTTTTAAATACACAGGAGTAATACATGTTTGAGTAGTTCCTAAATCAAAACCAGCATTACGTAACCCAGATTGTAAAGCATTCGTTATTTTCCATAAGTTCTCTTTTAACTCTGGCATTGTACGGATCATATCTAAACGCTTCAATGCTCCTTTTACCATTGGCATTGGTAATGATTTAGCAAACATTTGAGATCGCATATTGTATTGAAGATACTGAACTACATCTTTATCTCCTGCAAAAAACGCACCGATACCAGCCATTGATTTTGCAAATGTTGCAAAGTAAACATCTATACCATCTTGTACACCTTGTTCAAAACCAGTACCTCTACCTCCTTCTCCTAAGGTTCCAAAACCATGGGCATCATCTACTAATAAACGGAAATTATATTTTTCTTTTAAGGCAACTATCTCAGCTAAGCGACCTTGTTCTCCTCTCATTCCAAATACACCTTCAGAAACTAACAAAATTCCTCCTCCAGTTTTTTCTGCCATTTTAGTTGCTCTCATCAAATTCTTTTCGCAACTTTCAATATCATTATGTCTATATACAAAACGTTTTCCTGCATGTAAACGAACTCCGTCAATAATACAAGCATGAGTATCCATATCATACACAATAATATCATCTTTTGATACTAAAGCATCAATAGCAGAAACCATACCTTGATATCCAAAATTCACTAAATAAGAAGATTCTTTCCCTACAAATTCAGCACATTCTTGCTCTAATTGCTCATGATATTTTGTATGCCCAGACATCATACGTGCTCCCATAGGATACGCCATTCCATCTTTAGCTGCAGAATCACCATCTACCTTTAATACATCAGGATGATTTGCTAACCCTAAATAATCATTAATACTCCAAGTAATTACTTTTTTTCCATTGAAAGACATTCGGTTTGATATTGGCCCTTCTAGTTTAGGAAACACATAATATCCTTCTGCAATATCAGCCCATTTTCCTAAAGGTCCTTTATCCCCTTTTATTCTTTCAAATAAATCTTTAATCATTTTTACCTTTTGTTTTATATGTTGCGAAAGTAAACTTTTTTAAGAGCATATCAAAAAAACTTAACTTATCTCTTACTTCAGTTTCACTACCAAATCACTTGTATCTACCAATGATCCTGCTTCTAATAGAACTTTATCAATGATACCAGAAGAAATAGCTGTTACTGTTGTTTCCATTTTCATGGCTTCAATAATAAATAACGGTTGATTTTCTTTTACTTCTTCTCCGTTTTTAACTAATACTGTTGATAATAAACCTTGCAAAGGAGCTCCTATTTGTTTTTCATCTTCTGCATCTGCTTTCACATTTTCTATTTTATCAACTTTAACGGAATTATCTTTAATAGATACATTCCTCATTTGTCCGTTAATCTTAAAGAAAACATTTATAAAGCCATTTTCATCTGGCTCGCTCTTTTGCATTAATGAAATTAATACTTTCTTTCCTGATTCAATATCAACCATAATTTCTTCACCAACTTCCATTCCAAATAAAAAGTTTTTAGTTGGAATATTCATTACGTTACCAAATTTTAAATGGTTGTTATAAGCATCAGTAAAAACTTTTGGGTACAATTTAAATGATAAGAAATCAGTAATTTCTAATTCTCTTCCCATTCCTTTTCCAAATTGCCTTTTGAAATCTTTAAATTCTTTATCAAAATCAATTGGCTCTAAATGAGCGTTCGGTCTATCAGTATATGGCTCTTCATTTTTTAGAATGATTTTTTGAAGTTTTTCAGGGAATCCACCAACTGGCTGTCCTAAATCTCCTTTAAAGAAACTAATTACAGATTGTGGAAATGAAATAGTATCTCCTCTTTCCATTACATCTTTAACTGTTAAATCATTACTTATCATATATTGAGCCATATCACCTACCACTTTTGAACTTGGTGTTACTTTTACAATATCTCCAAACATTGTATTTACTTCTCCATACATTTTCGTTACCTCTGTAAACTTATCTTCCAATCCTAAAGCAATGGCTTGCCCTTTTAAATTTGAATATTGTCCTCCAGGAATTTCATGTTCATAAACTTCACCAGTTCCTGATTTTAATCCTGATTCGAAAGGATAATAATACCCTCTTACTGCTTCCCAATAATTCGAGTATTCTGATAATTTCTCAGTGTTTATAAGATTTTCTCTTTCATTAAAACGTAACATTTCAACCATTGAATTAAAGTTTGGTTGTGATGTTAATCCAGACAATCCTCCTAAAGCTACATCAACTACATCTACTCCTGCTTCTATAGCTTTCAAATACGTTGCCGATTGAACCGAAGATGTATCGTGAGTATGTAAATGGATAGGAATATTAATTTCTGACTTTAATGCGCTTATTAATTCATAAGCAGCTTGTGGTTTTAATAACCCGGCCATATCTTTTACTCCTAAAATATGTGCTCCTGCGTTTTCTATATCTTTAGCTAATTGCAAGTAATATTTTAAATCATACTTAGTTTTATTTGGATTCAAAATATCCCCAGTATAACAAATAGAAGCTTCTGCTAACCCGTTGGTTCTATTTCTTACATGTTTAATACATGGTTCTATAGATTTCATCCAGTTTAATGAATCAAAAATTCTGAAAACATCTACTCCAGTTTCCCATGATTTTTCTACAAATTTTTCAACTAAATTATCTGGATACGCTGTATATCCAACTCCATTAGATCCTCTAATTAACATTTGTAATAAAACATTTGGCATTGCTTTTCTTAATAATGCTAATCGTTCCCATGGATTTTCCTGTAAAAATCGTAAACAAACATCAAAAGTTGCACCTCCCCATACTTCCATACTAAATATCTCTGGATGATTCTTTGCATATCCTTCAGCAACTTTTAGCATATCTGTGGTTCTCATTCGTGTTGCCAACAAACTTTGATGTGCATCACGCATGGTTGTATCTGTAAAATGAATTTTCTTTTCATTCTTTAACCACTGTGCAAACTTTTCAGGCCCCAGTTCAGTTAACAAGTCTTTAGTTCCTTTCGCATAATTTTCTGTTTTTGAAAACTTAGGAACTTTAGGCACAGTAAACTGATGACTTTTGTTTATTTTTTTAACATCAGGGTTTCCATTTACAATGACTTCCCCTAAAAAGTTAATAAGTTTATTCGCTCTGTTTTTAGGTTCTTTGAATTCAAATAGTTTAGGTTCATTTTTTATAAAATTAACTGTAACCTCTCCTTTTCTAAATGTTTCGTGATGTAATATATTTTCAAGAAAAGCTATATTTGTTTTTACACCTCTTACTCTAAACTCAACTAAAGCTCGTAACATCTTCCTACAAGCACCATCTAATGTTCTACTTCTTGCAGATACTTTCACTAACATAGAATCAAAGAATGGCGATATTTTCACCCCTTGATATATACTTCCAGCATCTAATCTAATTCCAAATCCAGATGCACTTCTATATGTAGATACTGTTCCATAATCTGGTTTAAAATCATTTGCAGGGTCTTCCGTTGTAACTCTAGATTGCAATGCATATCCGGTAATTACAATTGATTCTTGACTTGGAATTTTTATTTGTTTATCAGCCAACTTGTATCCTCCTGCTATAAACAATTGTGTTTTCACTAAATCAATATTCGTTACCATTTCAGTAACAGTATGTTCTACCTGAATACGTGGATTTACTTCTATAAAATATACACTACCATCATCATCTACCAAAAATTCAACAGTACCTATATTGTTATAATTTACTGCTTTACAAATATCAATTGCATAGGTATATAAATCATTTTTAATTTTATCTGTTAAACCAAATGAAGGGGCAAATTCTATAACTTTTTGGTATCGTCTTTGAACAGAACAATCTCTTTCGTATAAATGCACAATATTTCCATAAGTATCAGCTACTATTTGAATTTCAATATGCTTTGGATTTTCTACATATTTTTCTAAAAAAACAGTATCATCACCAAAAGCATTTAATGATTCTCTTCTTGCTTCAGGAAAAGATTTTTTTAATTCTTCATCACTTCTAATTACACGCATACCTCTACCTCCACCTCCAGAAGCTGCTTTTAACATAATTGGATATCCAATTTTTTTGGCTTCAGATATAGCTACATCTATTGTATTTAGATCTTCTTGACTACTTTGAATAATAGGTACATTATTAGCTACGGCAACTTCTTTTGCTGTAATTTTATCTCCTAAAGCTTTTAAAACAGATACTTTGGGTCCAATAAAAATAATTCCATTGTCTTTACATCTTTGTGCAAATTCAGCATTCTCAGATAGAAAACCATAACCAGGGTGGATTGCATCTACATTATTTTCTACAGCTACTTTAATAATGGCCTCAATATCTAAATAAGGTTTTAAAGGCTCATTATCTTCACCTATTTGATAACATTCATCTGCCTTATAACGGTGCAAAGAATACCTATCTTCATAAGTATAAATACCAACAGTCTTTATTCCTACCTCAACGCAGGCTCTAAATACTCTAATAGCTATTTCTCCCCTGTTAGCTACTAGTACTTTTTTAATTTTCATTGTGCTTTGTGTTTGTTAATGTGTTTTGTTAGCGTGCTTTATAAATTGTTTTCCAAATTTAGTTTTTAATTTACATTTTTATAAGTAAAATCGCGATTTTACTTATAAAAAAACATTAATTTAACACATTATCAAAATAAGTGTAATAAAAAACTACTTTATCATTTTTTTATTAAATAATTATCAATTTAACAATTAAAATCAGATACTATTTTAACAATCTTCTCAAATTCTATTTTATACAAAAAAAAGGAAGCTTGATTAAGCTTCCTTTTTAAATATTCTATCCTAGAACTTTTCTTTTTTCTCCAACTTCATCTATAAATGGTTGTTTATACAATCTGGTATTTAATGCTCTATAAATCGCATTAGAAACCGCACCTCCCGCCGGAGGTAACCCAGGCTCTCCCAATCCAGTTGGAGACAACTCGTTTTGAACAAAATGTACTTCTACTTTTGGCGTTTCATTCATTCTTATTAAACGATAAGTATCGAAGTTTTTATTTGATGGTTTTCCATTTTCAAAAGTCAAATTTCCATACATAGCATGTCCAATTCCATCAATAACTCCTCCTTGAATTTGATTAATTGCTCCTGTTGGGTTTACAACTATACCACAATCTACTGCTGCAACAACTTTAGTAACAACAGGTACACCATTTTTTAGTTCTACTTCTGCTAATTCTGCCACATGGGTATTATGACTATAATAAGCCGAAAAACCTTGAAAAACACCTTCTTTAGATTTTCCCCAACCACCTTTTTCAGCAGCTAATTTAATCGTATTCTCCATCCTCTCTCCTGAATACTCTATTTTCTCATCTGTGTTATTTTTTACATTCTGCAATAGATCAATTCTTAACTGAACAGGATCTTTCCCCATTTCTTGTGCTAATTCATCAAAAAAACTTTGTTCAGCAAATGCTAAAAAGTTAGTGTAAGGAGCCCTCCATGCACCTGTAGTAATATTACTTTTATAATTACCACTAGACACTTTGTAATTTGAAATACATCCTGCTGGAAAAAAATGAGGAATTAGTCCATACATATTACTGTTTATTGCTGCTTCTTTTAAATGATATCCAGTAATTTCACCATCCTTTAATGAAGCTGAAATTCTATACTTTATTGCTGGTCGATAAATACCATCTGTCATATCATCTTCTCTGGAAAAAATAACCTTTACAGGTTTTTTAGCCAAACTAGAAACTTCAGCAGCCTCTAAAGCAAAATCCCCATATAAGCGACGTCCAAATCCACCACCCATTCTTGTCATTTCTAATTCTATTTCCTCTTCTTTTCTTTTTAATAAATTAGCAACTCTTCCTGCCGTCCATTGTGGAGTTTGAATTGGTCCTACTAAATGTACTTTTTCATCAGTTACATCTGCATAAAAATTCATTGGTTCTAAACAATTATGAGGCAAAAAAGGAGAATGATAAGTTCTTTCTATTACTTTATCAGCCTCTGCAAAAGCTTTTTTAACATTCCCATCCTCTCTACGAACGTCTAACTTTTCATTATCAAGAATTCCGTTTAAAATCTTATCATGTTCTAGAGTACTTTCTAACGCTCCAGCATCTTTCCATACAGCTTTAATTGCTTTTTTCCCTTTCATAGCTGCCCAAGTATTTTTACCCAAAACTGCAACTTTATCACCAAACCTTAAAACTTCAAGTACTCCTGTTACTTTTTTTGCTTCACCATCATCAAAACTTTCTAATTTTTGACCAAAAGCAGGTGGACGCAAAACTGATGCATATAACATATTTTCAGCTTTATAATCTAATCCGAAAAGTGGTTTCCCTGTTGTAATCTTATCTAAGTCTACATTTACAGCATCAGTACCTATAATTGTATATTCAGAAGGATTCTTTAATTCTACTTTTTCAGGCACTTCCAATAGAGCTGCTTCTTTAACAACCTCTCCATAACCTATAGTTTCTCCTTTATCATTTGTAATAATTCCTTTAGATGCTTTACAACTAGAAGATTCAACTCCCCACTTTGTAGCGGCTGCATTTATTAACATCTGTTTTGCAGTAGCTCCTGTTTGTCTTAAAGCATCCCAGCCTTTACGTATAGATTGACTCCCTCCTGCTACTTGACGTGTATATTCCTTTTTATTGTACTTTGCTTGTACTACATGTACTTTATCCCACTCAACATCTAATTCTTCAGCAATAATCATTGGCATCGATGTTTTTACACCTTGGCCTATTTCTGGATTAGGAGAATAAATTGTTACATAACCATTATCTGATATTTTTATAAATGCGTTAAAATCATTAAAATTTAGATTTTCTATATCAATAGAAGGTTTTACATTTGGTTTACATGCTGTAAATAAATTAAAGCCTATCATAATCCCTCCACTTGCTAAAGCAGATGTTCTTAAAAAATTCCTTCTACTAAATGTTAGTTTATTTTCTTTTGAGTTCATTTTGGTAGTATTTATGACATTTTTTCTGCTGCTACAGCAATTGCTTTTTCTATTCTATTGTATGAAGCGCATCTACAAATATTTCCATGCATTGCTTCGCGAATTTCTTGTGTATTGGGATTGGGATTTTCTTTCAAAAAAGAAGCTGCTGTCATTATTTGACCTGCTTGACAATAACCACACTGAGGTACATCAACTTCTTTCCATGCATTTTGCAAAGGATGATTCCCTTCTTTAGAAAGCCCTTCAATAGTTGTTATTTCTTCTTTATCTATAGCAGAAACCTGTAATTGACAACTCCTCATAGCTTTTCCATCAACATGAATTGTACAGGCTCCACATTGGGCTATTCCACAACCAAATTTGGTTCCTACCATATTTAATTCATCACGTAATATCCAGAGTAAAGGTGTATCAGAATCGGCTGTAACAGTAACCAATTCTTCATTAATTTTTAGAGTATAAGTTGGCATTTTTAAGTAGTTTTTGTTTCGTTGAGTGTAAGTTACAAAAAAATTGCTGTTTTATATTTAATTGCATAATTTTAAGAAAACTTTAATCTACTTATATAAATAATATCTTTTTTTACAAGAAGCTAGTACTATTATAAGTTATAAATTTGCAACATACTTTTATTATCATGAGTTTAAACAAGCATTTATTTTATAATTATTTACAGGAACTTGGTTTTTCAATTAATACTTCTAAATACTTAAATCTTATTATTTTACTAATTTTATTTTTAATTGCTATTTATGTTATTGATATAATTACTAGAAAAGTATTTCAAAGTATTTCAGTTCGTATTGCTAAAACATCAAAAACAAATTTTGATGATATATTATTAGCCAACAAGCTTCCTACTAATATTGCACATCTTATCCCTGTCTTTTTATTTTTTGAATTGATTCCTATTCTTTTTTATGATTTTGAATATTTCAGAAATCTAATTATTAAAACTGTTCAAATAATTAGTATCGTTTTAGTTATTAAAATTGTTAGAAGTATTTTAAACTCTATAAAAGATTACTTAAAAACATTACCAAAATTTAAAGACAAACCAATTGATAGCTACATACAAGTATTTATGATATTTGCTTGGTTTAGTGGTTTTATTTTGTCTTTTGCTATTATAACCAATCAATCTATTTTAGCCTTTTTCACAGCTCTAGGTGCTGCTTCTGCAATTATAATATTAATTTTCAAAGACACTATTTTGGGGTTTGTTGCTAGTATTCAAGTATCTGTAAACGACATGGTTCGAATTGGCGATTGGATTACTTTTGAGAAATTTGGAGCAGATGGTGATGTGATAGAAATTTCACTTGCCACTGTAAAGGTTCAAAATTTTGATAAAACAATTACTACAATTCCTACCTATGCCTTAATTTCTGACTCTTTCAAAAACTGGAGAGGAATGGTAAACTCTCAAGGAAGAAGGATTAAAAGAGCTTTAAACATTAAAATAAACAGTATTAAACACTTGTCGAATGAAGATATCGATAAATTAAAATCTGTTCAATTAATTGAAGAATATTTAACTATGCGTCAAAAAAAGATTAATAACTTTAATAAAGAATACAATATTGACAAAGGCCTTCTTTTAAACGGACGTAACTTAACTAATATTGGTGTTTTTAGAAAATATGCTCAAACCTATATTGAAATGCATCCCGCCATCAACAATGATATGATGATTATGGTTAGACAGTTAGCACCAACTTCTCAAGGTTTACCTTTAGAAATATATGCTTTTAGTGCTGATAAAAACTGGAAGAACTACGAATATATTGTATCCGATATTTTTGATCATTTACTGGCTTCAATTAAACATTTTGATTTAGAAATATTTGAATTACCAACAAACACAAACTTTTAGGTTATAAGTCAAGTTCTATTAGTTTCTCATTGTAATCAAATTGTAAATCTTCATGTAACTTATCAATACCTTTACGTATTAACCTTACTTGAGTTATCAGTACATTTTGTATACGAGGGCTCTTTTTTATCGACGGTTTAATGTTTTTTAGCTTTAAACAGAAGTACACTAATAATTCTATTTCTGTTTCTTTATTTTTTGAATATCGAATGTATTTCTTTGTTGTTGTAAGTATCTTCCGAACACTTTTTCTTATATAAAAATAACTTTTTGTATTAATCTCACTAAACAAAACATCTATTTCCTTTTTCACAGTTTCTCTATACTGTTCTTCATTATGC
This sequence comes from Tenacibaculum sp., assembly GCA_042093175.1. Classification (GTDB taxonomy): domain Bacteria; phylum Bacteroidota; class Bacteroidia; order Flavobacteriales; family Flavobacteriaceae; genus Polaribacter. The sequence goes on from JBELFC010000007.1 coordinate 40,966, forward strand.
GCCTCAAACAACAAATAAGTTAACAACTCTTTATTTTCTTTTTTAAACCTAATTAACTTTAAGCATATTTCTAATAATTCTTTAGAATTCTGATGCTCCAACTCATCTTTTAAAACTTTAATTGTCGCTGTTTTCATACATTATTAATCTATGGATGGAATATAAATAAAAACCTCATAGATTCAGAATCTATGAGGTTTTTATTTATCTATATTTTTTTATTTACAAAATACTAGGCACTTTTACTACTTCATTTACATCTGCATCATAATCAACTCCTTCAACTTTAAATCCGAATAAATTAAAGAAATCATTACTATACCCTTCTAAATCTCCTATCTCTGATAAGTTTTCAGAAGTTGCTGTTTTCCATAATTCAGCGATTTCAGATTGAACATCTTCTCGCATTTCCCAATCATCAATACGAATTCTACCTTTATCATCTAGAGCTATATCTCCTCCATATAGTCTTTCACTATATAAACGTTGGATTTGCTCAATACAACCTTCATGAATTCCTTTTTCTTTCATTACTTTAAATAACAATGAAATATATAAAGGAATTACTGGAATTGCAGAACTTGCCTGCGTTACTAAAGCCTTATTTACAGAAACATAAGCTTTACCTCCTATAGATTTTAAATCATCCGAAATTGTAAAAGCAGTTGCTTCTAAATGATCTTTTGCTGCTCCTATTGTACCTTTTCTATAAACTGCTTCTGTTAAAGATGGCCCTATATATGAATACGCTACAGTTGTTGCTCCTTCAGATAATAAGTTTTCTGCTTTTAAAGCATCCATCCACATTTTCCAATCTTCTCCTCCCATTACAGTTACTGTATTTTCAATATCATCACCCTCAGCTGGCTTTATAGATATTTCAGATACCTTACCTGTATGGAAATCTACTGTTTTATTTGAAAACTCTCCACCTATCGGTTTTAATACCGATTTAAATCTTTTTCCACTTACTGGATGTGTTCTTACCGGAGATGCTAAACTATAAATAACTAAATCAATTTGACCTAAATCTTCTTTTATCAAATTAATAACTTCTTCTTTTATTTCATTTGAAAAAGCATCTCCATTTATACTTTTTGCATACAAACCGGCAGCATGGGCTTCTTTTTCAAAAGCTGCTGTATTATAAAACCCTGGTGAACCTGGTCTACCTTCAGTTCCTGGCTTATCAAAAAACACTCCAATTGTAGCTGCATCTGATCCAAATGCACTTGTTATTCTTGACGCTAAACCAAAACCAGTTGAAGAACCTATTACTAATACTTTTTTAGCTCCTTCTATTTTACCTTTTGACTTTATATATTCAATTTGATTTTTTACATTCTCCTCACAACCTGATGGGTGTGATGTTAAACAAATAAACCCTCTTGTTCTTGGTTCTATAATCATTGTTGTTTGTTTTAAAATTTTATATTTCCGATTGGTTATCTTTTATTCTTTGACCAATCATTGTTAAAATTCGTTTGTTTACTTCTGAATCATTTTCTTTATAAAACTCAAATTCTTTTACTGTAAATTGACCAATAATCAAACCTAATAACTGATTTCTTAAAGTTATATTTTTTCTAGTTATTGTATTTACTGTATTATTGAACTTTTCTCTTTTTATGTTTAAAATATCTATTTTTTGTTTAGCACAAAAAAACATAAATAGTTCTACTATCAATTCATTTTGTAATTTTAAGATTGGACGTACAGTTCTATTTTGAAAATCTTCAATAGGAATTGATGATGACAAATTTAAAACGGGTCTAATACTTATTTTTTTACTATCCATTTAAGAAATCAACTACATTATCATTTATACGCTTTAATACATTATCTGTATTTGCTTTGATAAAAGTTTCTCCAGTAATTTGCTCAAATAACTCTATATATCTATTAGATATTTCAATAATTTTATCATCTGACATTTCAGGGATTTGTTGCCCTTCTTTTCCTTGAAAACCATTTTCAATTAACCATTGACGTACAAATTCTTTAGATAATTGCTTTTGCTTTTCACCTTTTTCTTGACGCTCAGCATACCCTTCTTCATAAAAATAACGAGATGAATCTGGAGTATGAATTTCATCAATCAGTACAATTTTTCCTTCTTTAGTTTTTCCAAATTCATATTTAGTATCAACTAATATCAATCCACGTTTTTTAGCTATTTCAGTACCTCTTTGAAATAATTTACGTGTATAATCTTCTAATACTAAATAATCTTCTTCAGAAACAATTCCTTTAGCTAAAATATCTTCTCTTGAAATATCTTCGTCATGTTCTCCATTATCAGCTTTTGTAGAAGGTGTTATAATTGCTGAAGGAAACTTATCGTTTTCTTTCATTCCTTCTGGCATATCCACTCCACAAAGTGTTCTTTTACCAGCAGTATATTCACGAGCTGCATGACCTGACAAATATCCACGGATTACCATTTCAACCTTAAAAGGTTCACATAAATGACCAACAGCTACATTTTCATCAGGGTTAGCTATCAACCAGTTTGGAACAATATCCGCAGTATCATTCATCATTTTAGTTGCAATCTGATTCAATATTTGCCCTTTAAAAGGAATTTGACGTGGTAAAATAACATCAAATGCTGATAACCTATCTGAAGCTATCATCACTAATAAATCATTATTAATGTTGTATACCTCTCTTACTTTACCTTTATAAACTGCTTTTTGATTAGGAAACTGGAAACTAGTTTCGTTAATTGTATTCATTATAGTTATTGTTGTGTTGTAGTGTGCAAATGTAAGTTTTTTACTTTTCTTTTTTTATTCTTTTTATTTGTTTAATATTATCTAAAATTGGTGTTGCAGTTACAACACTATCTTTTTCTTCCACATAAAAGATATAAGCACTATTCTGACCTATTTTCTTAACCTTTAATTTACTATTATCTTTAAAAATTAATAAGCAATCACTTTTAAATTTAATATTGGTCAATTTCTTTTTATAATTAATTCCTGCACCTAATCTAAACCCTAAGAGTAAAGCAAATAAAAAGTACAAAACAACAAATACAAAACCACTTTTCTTACTTACCTTAATTCCTTTTTTATTGGCATCTTCTTTATATAATTTACGATACCATTTTTTATCTTTATTTTTTTCATGAATTTTAGGAAATCTAACAATCCAGAAAAAAGTTAATAACATAAAAAGAATAAAAACTCCAAATAACAGTTTATTATTAATTAATAAGGAAATAGGAGAAAAAAGAGCATCTAAAATAGATACGTACTCCAAATAATTAATATCTAAGAATCCATAAAAAATCGCTTCAGAAACAAGACCTAAAACAACTAAAAATAAGTACCCTAAAGATAAGTGTTCTTGAAAACTTAATTTATTTAGCATTTTATTCCGTTTCTATACTTTTATAAGCCTTAATAATTTTCTTTATTAAACGATGACGTACAACATCTTTATCATCTAGGTATACTTGCGCTATTCCATTAATATCTTTTAAAGCCAATAATGCTTGCTTTAAACCTGATATCTGCTTACGGGGTAAATCAATTTGTCCAGGATCTCCAGTAATAATAAACTTAGCATGCACGCCCATTCTTGTTAAAAACATTTTCATTTGGGCATGTGTAGTATTTTGTGCTTCATCTAATATAACAAAAGCATTATCTAACGTTCTACCACGCATAAAGGCCAAAGGTGCAATTTGAATTATTCCTTTTTCTAAATGAGATTCTAATCGTTCATGGGGAATCATATCTCTTAATGCATCATATAACGGTTGCATATAAGGGTCTAGTTTCTCTTTTAAATCACCTGGAAGAAACCCTAAATTCTCACCAGATTCTACCGCTGGTCTTGTTAAAATTATTCTACGAACTTCTTTCTCCTTTAATGCTCTCACTGCTAATGCTACCGCAGTATACGTTTTTCCTGTTCCTGCTGGCCCAACAGCAAACAACATATCATTTTTCGTCATTAACGAAACCATTTTACGTTGGTTTTCTGTTTGAGCTTTAATTTGTTTACCACTAACTCCATGTACCAATACATCAGATACTTTTCCTGACTGTGGCTTATCTTCTTTTCCTGTAGAGGTTATTAAACGTTCTATAACATTTTCATCAAGTTTGTTATACTTCATATAGTATTTGATTAGCATACCAACACGCTTTTCAAATTCATCTAAAATTTCGGGTTCTCCATAAATTTTTAATTTATTTCCTCTAGCAACAATTTTTATTTTTGGGAAGTATGTTTTTAATTGACTTATGGTACTGTTTTGAGCTCCAAAAAAGTCGTTAGGATTAATTTCTGTTAATTCAATAATACGTTCGTTCAAATGATATAAGTTTTAATATTATTCACACTAAAAATAATGATTATTTTTATTGAATTGCTTAGTTTTGCTATAATTTTCAATATAATTTTTCACAATTTAATTAACAAGTAACTAATATTAATGTCTCTTATTACATTAACTACTGATTTTGGAACTAAAGACCACTTTGTAGGGGCTGTAAAGGGAGCTATTTATTCAGAGTTACCAAATGCTATTATTGTAGATATAACTCACGACATATCTCCTTTTAACATTACTGAAACTGCTTATATTTTAAAAAATGCTTACAAGAGTTTTCCTGACAACACCATACATATTATTGGTGTAGATTCAGAGCTAAGTATTGATAATAAACATATAGCTATTGAACTAGATAATCAGTTTTTTATTTGTCCTGATAATGGATTAATTTCCATGATTGCATCAGAGGTAAACCCTACTCGAATTGTTGAAATAAACATCCATAATCATACAAATAGTAGCTTTCCTGTTTTAGATATATTTGTTAAAGTAGCTTCACATATTGCTCGTGGTGGTAATTTAAATATTATAGGTAAAGAAATTTCAAACTATAAAAAGATTACTGAAATTCAACCAAAAGTAAATCAACAACAAACTATTATTAAAGGTGGTGTTATTTATATTGATAATTATGGTAATGCAATTACAAATATTAATAAAAAATTATTTAGCTCAATTGGTAAGGGACGTAACTTTATTATAAACGCTAGTAGGTATCAATTTAAAAAAGTACTTAATGGTTATAATGAAATTGTTGACTATACATTACCTGAAGAAAAAAGACAATATGATGGAGATAAGCTAGCTCTTTTTAATTCAGCTGACTTTCTTGAAATTGCTATTTATAGAAGCAACTTAAAAACTGTTGGAGGTGCCTCTACCCTGCTTGGCTTAAAGTATCGAGATACCATTACTATTGAATTTGAAGATGTTGTTAAGCCTGAATTTGTAACAATAAACCAATAATTATGTTTGTACGTATTGTGAAAATGAGTTTTCATTCCGAAAAAATTGAAGAATTCCTTGCTAATTTTGATGAAAAGAAAGAATACATACGAAAATCACCAGGTTGTCGTTTATTAGAGTTGTATAGAGACAAAACGAACCCTGATATATTTTTTACCTATAGTTACTGGGAAACAGAAGAAGATTTAGAAAATTACAGAAACTCTGAACTGTTTAAAGGAGTTTGGGCAAAAACTAAAATACTTTTTAATGATAAACCAGTTGCTTGGAGTGTTGATAAATTAGCATCTTTGCTTTAATGAAAGAATTATTTAATCCTTTTCCTATTTTAAAAACCGAACGTTTAGTTTTAAGAAAGCTTGTTGATAGTGATCAAAAAGCTACTTTTGAGATACGTTCTAACAAAGAAGTAAATAAATTTATTGACAGACCTGTTCCTGAAAGTATTTCGGATATAGAAGACTTTATAATAATGATTGACCAGTTAATTAACGCCAGTAAAGGTGTGTACTGGGTTATCGAATATAATAACATATTAATAGGTTCAATTGGATTGCGCCATTTTAATGAAGATTTTACCTATGCCGAAGTTGGCTATGAGTTACACCCTGATTTTCAAGGAAAAGGCTTTATGAGTGAAGCTATAAAAGAAATTTTAAGTTATGGTTTTAAAAAGCTGCATTTACACGAAATTGAAGCCTATACTCATAAAAAAAATCAAGGCTCTATAAGTTTATTAAAGAAACATAATTTTAATATTCGATCTGAAAAAAAGGATATAAATTTTGAAAATAATATTATTTTAGGATTAATAAAAACAGATTATAATCATATATGATAGCCATACTAAAAAAAGAATTTAACTCATTTTTTTCCTCACCCATAGCTTATTTAGTTATTGGTGTATTTTTACTTGTAAACGGATTGTTTTTATGGGTGTTTAATGACAATTTAAATATTTTAAATGCTGGATTTGCCGACCTTAATAGTTTTTTTTACTTAGCTCCCTGGTTACTATTGTTTTTAATTCCAGCCATTACTATGAAAAGTTTTGCAGATGAATTAAGTAACGGAACTATTGAAATATTAAAAACAAGACCTTTGACTGATTGGCAAATTATACTTGGTAAATTCTTTGCTTCTCTATTATTAGTTAGTATTGCTTTAATACCTACAATAACCTATGTATATACAATTCACAACCTAGGCAAACCTATTGGTAATATCGATATGGGTAGCACACTAGGCTCCTATCTTGGAATATTCTTTTTAGCAGCTACATACACAGCTATTGGTTTATTTACCTCAACACTTTCAAAAAATCAAATAGTCGCGTTTATCATAAGTGTATTTATCACTTTTATTTTATTTTTTGGGTTTGAATCTATAAGTAGTTCTTTAGGAGAATCTGGATACACACTACAACAATTCGGAATTAATGAACACTATAAAAGTATTAGTCGTGGTGTAATAGACACTCGTGATATTATTTACTTTATTTGTGTTACTTTTTTCTTTTTATTCATTACTAAACAACAATTAAAAAATGAGTAAAAAAATTCAACACATACTATTCGTTTTTATAGGTATATTAGTTATAAACTATATAAGTAAAAGTGTATATAAACGTTTTGACATCACTCACAACAAACGTTATTCTTTATCAAAAGTAAGTACAACACTAATCAATAAATTTGAAAACCCTTTATTAATAAATGTATATTTAGAAGGTAATTTTCCTTCAGAATTTAAACGTCTACAAATAGAAACTCGTCAGTTTTTAGAAGAGCTACAAGCTGAAAACTCAAATATACGATTTCGTTTTATTAATCCTGATAATATCAGAGAGCAACTTATTAAAAAAGGAATGCTTCCTAGCAGACTAACTGTTGATGAAAATGGAAACTTATCTGAAGCTATTATTTTTCCTTGGGCAGAAATAAGTTATGGTAACAAAACAGAATTAGTTTCTTTATTACCAGATTCAGCTTTAAAAACTCAAGAAGCTCAATTACAAAATGCTATTGAAAAGCTAGAATATTCATTTGCTAGTGCTTTTAGTTTAATTTCTAAAAAAGCTAAACAGAAAATAGCAGTTATTTCTGGAAATGGAGAATTGAGTGATATGTATTTGTATAGTATTCTATCTAAATTGAAAGACAAATACAGACTTGCTAAATTCACATTAGATAGTACCGAAAATAATCCTCAAAAAACATTAACTGATTTAACTAAATACGACTTAGCTTTTATAGCTAAACCTACTCAACGTTTTACCGAAAAAGAAAAATTAGTTTTAGACCAATACATTAATAATGGAGGAAGAAGTTTATGGATGGTAGACACAAACTATGCTGACACTGATAGTTTATACAATGAAGGTAAAATGTTAGCTTTTCCTCGTGATTTAAATTTAACCGATTTACTATTTAGCTACCAAGTTAGAATTAACAATAAACTTATTCAAGATTTATATAGCGCTAAGATTCCGCTAGCTACAGGAAACATAGGTAATCAAGCACAGTTCCAACATTTGAATTGGTTTTACCACCCATTAGTTAATGGAAATCCTAATCATCCAATCACAAAAAACATTGCACCAGTTCGTTTTCAATTTACCACTCAAATTGACACTTTAAAAGGAAATATTAAAAAAACACCTTTATTTATATCATCAGTACTCACAAAAAAAATTGGTACACCTAATTTTGTAGAGCTACAAAGTATTAGTAAACAACCAAAACAGAATGAGTTCAATGGAGGCCCTCAATTATTGGCTGTTTTATTAGAAGGGAAATTTACTTCTGCTTATAAAAATCGTGTAAAACCATTTAACACTCCAAGCTTTTCTTCTGATACCAAAGAAAATAAAATGATTGTGATAGCAGATGGTGATATCGCTAAAAATCAACTTTTAAAAGGAAAACCTTATGATTTATCAAAAGATAAATGGACAGGTGCATATTACGGAAACAAAGAGTTTTTATTAAATGCCGTTGATTACTTATTAGATGATACAGGACTCATTCAACTTAGAAATAAAATTATTCAAATTAATCTTTTAGATAAACAAAGAGCCTATGAGGAAAAACGTTTTTGGCAATTTTTAAACATTGGAATTCCACTTATACTATTAACATTATTTGGTTTTTCTTTTAATTATTGGAGAAAGAAAAAATATAGTTAAATATTCAATAAGTTATCATGAATAAAAGTATATTTTAATACTTTTTGTATTTTTTCTGAATTTATAATTTTGTATTTTAAAGGTCTAGAGTTATCAAAAACTGGCGGCTCTTTTTCCAATACCTTTCTTGCATTTTTATAAAATTCTTCACGAGTTGGATGATGATTTGAACAAACATTAAACACCTCACCAAAGGCATCTTGAATTATCACTTCCTTTATAACTGATATACAATCGTCTTGATGTACCATATTCACAAAACCTTTAGGATATGGTATTGCTTTGTCTTTAAACCAATTTCCTGGTTGCCTATCATAACCAAAAAGACCTGCAAATCGAATAATAGTAGTTTTAAAACTTCTGTTTTTTAAAAATAGACTCTCTATTTCAACTAAAGGAGAATTAACAGTTTTATCTTCTTCAGTCATTTCTTTATTTAAACTAGGATACACAGAAGTAGAACTAATAAACAACACCTTTTTCACAGGTGATTTCTCTATTCTTGAAATCAAATTACTAAAACCTTCTATATTTTTAGAGGTAATAGCAATAACTAGAACTTCAGAATTTAAAAAATTACTAATATCATTATCTAAAGAAATATCTACTAAAAAAGGAATGATTTTTAAAGCTCTAAAAACATCCATTTTTTGTTCAGAAGTAGTTGACCCTTTTACTCCGCATCCATTATTTATTAGATCAATTGCTAATGGTTTACCTAACCATCCGCATCCCAAAATACTAACACTCTCCATCACAACAACTATCGTCTTTTACCAATTTGCATGAAACTACTGCTAGTAATGCACCTAAAATTGGTGCTAAAATATATAACCATAAATGCTCAAAATGTCCAGATACTAAAGCAGGAGCTATAGAACGAACTGGGTTCATAGATGCTTTAGTCATAGGACCTGCAAACATAGCTTCTAATAAAACTACTCCTCCAATTGCTATTCCAGCCATTACTCCAACTTCTTTACTTCCTGTAGAAACATTAATAATCGTAAGCATTAAAAAGAACGTTAATAATAGTTCTAACACAAAAGCTCTCCAAGGCTCTAAAACAGGTATTGTTGCTCCATAATATTCACTATCTGGAAATATAACCCACAAAAGAATACTTGCCAATAAAGCCCCAAATAATTGAGCTATAATATATTTTGGTACTTCTTTCCATGAAAACTTTTTGGCATACGCAAAAGCAATAGTTACCGCAGGATTAAAATGTGCTCCTGAAATTTCTCCAAAAGCATAAATCATAGCCATTACTATTAACCCCCAAGTTATCGCAACACCAACATGAGTTAAATCAGCTCCTCCTGTTATTTCATTTACAGTCATTGCTCCTGTTCCACAAAAAACAAGTGAAAACGTACCTATTAATTCAGAAATATATTTTTTCATGACTGCAAATATACGCTTCGTTATTTTAAGCTTTTGTTAACATTTTCCATTTATTTTCGTTGTAATTTTAGCAAACTAATTAAAAACAAACCCATTCATATCATGAAAAAAATATTATTAAGTTTGTTTGTTGTGGCTTTATCAACAAACATAAATGCTCAAGTAAAAACTCCAGCTCCGAGTCCTTCTTCAAAACTTGAACAAAAAGTAGGTTTATCTGATGTTTCTGTAGAGTATTCTAGACCAGGAATGAGAGGTAGAACTATTTTTGGAGACTTAGTTCCTTATGGTAAATTATGGAGAACTGGTGCTAATGCTAATACAAAAGTTACATTTAGTGATAATGTTACTATTGACGGAAAAGAATTAAAAAAAGGTACCTATGCATTATACACTAAACCAGGTAAAACTTCTTGGGAAGTTATTTTTTATGCTGACTCTAATAACTGGGGAACTCCTCAAAAGTGGGACGATAAAAAAGCTGCGCTTACAACTACTGCTAAAGTAGTGCCAATGCCAATGAAAATAGAATCATTTACAATTACTATTGATGATCTTACTAACAATTCTGCAGTTTTAGGTATGTTATGGGAAAACGTTTATGTAGGTGTTAAATTTAATACTCCTACTGACAAAGGTGTTGAGGCTAGTATTGCTAAAGTTATGCAAGGTCCTAGTGCTGGTGACTATTTTTCTTCTGCTGTATATTACTTACAAGAAGGTAAAGATATAAACAAAGCCAGAACATGGATTAACAAAGCGATTGACATGACTAAAGATCAACCTCGTTTTTGGTATTTACGTCAACAATCATTAATATTAGCAAAAGCAGGAGATAAAAAAGGAGCTATTAAAGCTGCTAAAGCTTCTTTAGCTGGTGCTGAAAAAAGAGGAAATGCTGATTATATAAAAATGAACAAAGACTTCTTAGCTAAAATGAAATAATATCATTTTAAACAAATAAAAAAGCCTGGAAATTTAAATTTCCAGGCTTTTTTATTTGTTTACTTTAATTAAAGTTCTTGATCTTAATTACAATATATTTCTTAAATCAACTCGCATGTTTAACAAATTCTTTTTAAAACCTGCTTTTTCATAAGCTTTAACAGCCCCTATATTTTCAGTATAAACATCAAGTCGCACTTCATGAGTTTTTTTTGACTTAATCCAGTCAAATAAAGCCTGTATAACAACTTTATTCATCCCTCTTCCCCTATGAGATGGAGCTGTGTACATAAAACCTAAATAAGCAAACTTATCAAACTTAAAATATTTTTTTGGTGTTACTATACTTGCATAACCCGAACTTACTGGTATATCATTATCAACAACTACTATCACTTCAATATCATCAGCTAAAATCATTGCTTTAATATCATAATAAGATATTTTTTCTTCCTTTAAAGTTACATCAAATGGTCGTTCTGCCTTAATTATCTCTTGTTCAAACTCTAATAACACTGGTAAATCTTCCAATGTTGCTCTTCTAGTCGTTATCATTTATAAATATATTATTATCTAATATTTGAATTAAAACAGCTATTAACATTACCAATCCGCAACCTAAAGCATTTAACCACAAATAAGGTAACCAATCTAAATACCATACAGTAACAATCAATATTTGAGTTATAATTGCTGCTATAAACACTGCGTTTCCTTTTACAGCTTTTATAAAAAAAGCTAGTAAAAATACTCCTAAAACATTCCCATAAAATATAGATCCGATAATATTTACCAATTGTATAAGATTATCAAATAAATTAGCTACACAAGCTACTATAATAGCTAAAATACCCCAGCCAAATGTGAACCATTTAGACATTTTTACATAATGCGCATCAGAATATTCTTTAGTAACATTTCTTTTGTACAAATCCATTGCTGTTGTTGAAGCTAAGGCATTTAATTCAGAAGCTGTAGAAGACATAGCTGCTGATAATATTACCGCTAACAATAAACCAATTAATCCTTTTGGTAAATTATTTAATATGAATTGAATAAATACATAATCTTTATCATTCGTTTCAACCTTAGGATCAACTTTTTCTATAATCTCTTTTGCTTTTTCTTTAAGCGTTTTGTCTTGTTCATTTAATTTTTGAATTTGTTTTTTATTTTCATCAGTTAATCCTTCAAAAATTAATGTTTTCTTTTCATTTTCAATTTTTTGATGTTCAGTTTCTAACTCTTTATATTTTAAAGCATATTCAGAATTAACAACTGCTTCTTGTGCTTTAGGGTTAAAATTTAATGGAGAACTATTAAACTGGTAAAATACAAATACCATTACCCCAACCAACAAAATAAAAAACTGCATAGGTACTTTTAATAATCCATTAAAAATTAATCCTAATTGACTTTCTCTTACTGATTTCCCAGATAAATACCTTTGAACCTGACTTTGATCAGTTCCAAAATACGAAAGCATTAAAAATGTACCTCCTAAAATACCTGTCCAAACTGTATATCTATTATTCAAATCCCAAGAAAAATCAAGCACTTGCATTTTATCACTTGCTCCAGCTATTTCAAGCGCTTTAGTAAAGGTTATTCCGTCTGGTAAGTAATCTAAAATAATATAAAAAGCAATGAACATCCCTGCAAAAATGACTCCCATTTGTTGCTTTTGAGTTACACTTACTGCTTTAGTTCCACCAGAAACTGTATAAATAATAACTAATAACCCAATTATTACGTTTAAAGTAATCAAGTCCCAGCCTAAAACAGCAGACAATATAATAGCAGGCGCAAAAATGGTAATTCCAGCAGCTAAACCTCTTTGTATAAGAAATAATATTGCAGTTAACGTTCTTGTTTTTTTATCAAATCGCCCTTCTAAAAACTCATAAGCAGTATATACTTTTAATTTATGGTAAATAGGAATAAAAACTAAACAGATAATTACCATTGCTATAGGTAACCCAAAATAAAATTGAACAAACCCCATTCCACTATGAAAAGCTTGTCCTGGTGTGGATAAAAAAGTAATGGCACTTGCCTGGGTTGCCATTACAGACAGTCCAATAGTCCACCATTTTGTATCATTCCCCCCTTTTATATACTCTTCAACATTTTTACTTCCTCTTGTTTTCCATGCTCCATAAATTACAATAAACGCTAACGTTATCGAAAGAACTATCCAATCAATACTTTGCATACTCTATCTAGTTATTAAAAATATTAGTAATTATATAAAACAGTACCAAGTACACTAAATTGGCTACTAAAACAAGCGTGTATTCACGTTTCCATGTATATTTTTGGGGACTCATACTATTATTTTATTGTTTAGATTTTTTAAAAAAACTATCAGCTAATGGTGCTTTACTTAACAATGCTGAAGAAAATTGAGTAGGTTCTCTAGTAGGTTCTAGTGGATTACCCTCTTCGTTTTTCTTGTACCAAGTTATTGATTTTGGCAATACTAAACCGTTAACATTTTCCCAATCATTATATCTAATAATATTAAATTTACTAGATGGTTTTTTAGAAAAATATGTAACAGTGTATCCTAACCATTCCATTTGATATGTTTCAGGATGGTAATATATAAAATAATTATCATCAGGAGAAGTTCCTACATTTGCTTTATATGATATTTTTATACCTGGGTAAGATACTCCTTCAAACTCTAGTGGTTTAGTTTCTAAATATGTTATCCCTTCATCTGCCAACACAAAAGGCATTGCATAAAAATAAAAATACAAATTATAATAAAACTCAGGATTT
>JBELFC010000008.1:0-51209 GCA_042093175.1 Tenacibaculum sp.
TATAAATTTTCTTTTAAAACAGTAATTTCATCACGTAATTGAGCAGCAACTAAAAAATCTAAATTTTTAGCAGCCTCTTCCATTTGTTTTCGTTTTTCACGAATACGTTTTTCTATTTCTTGTTTAGGTAAATACTCTAAGTCTTGTTCAGCAGCTTTTTGAATGGCGTTATCATACTGATAAGTTGTAATTGTATCTTTTGAAAGAGTATTGTCTAGTTTTTTATTAATTTGAGTTGGTGTTATTCCGTTTTTAGTATTGTAATTAACTTGTTTCTCTCTCCTTCTAGCAGTTTCATCAATTGTTAATTGCATACTATTTGTTACTTTATCAGCATACATAATAGCTTTTCCATTAACATTTCGAGCAGCTCTTCCAACGGTTTGAGTTATTGAACGGTGACTTCTTAAAAAACCTTCTTTGTCAGCATCTAAAATGGCAACAAGAGAAACTTCTGGTAAATCTAATCCTTCACGTAGTAAGTTAACTCCAATTAACACATCAAAAATTCCTTTTCGTAAATCTTGCATTATTTGAACACGTTCCAAAGTGTCAACATCCGAATGTATGTATCTACATCTAACTTGTATTCGGGTTAAATATTTAGCTAATTCTTCAGCCATACGTTTTGTTAATGTAGTAACTAGTGTACGTTCATCTTTCTCAACACGTATTTGAATTTCCTCAATTAAATCATCAATTTGATTTAAACTAGGGCGTACTTCTATTTCTGGATCTAATAATCCAGTGGGTCTAATTACTTGTTCAACAAAAATCCCTTCTGTTTTCTGTAATTCATAGTCAGCCGGTGTAGCTGAAACATAAATTACTTGATTTTGTAAAGTTTCTAATTCGTCAAATTTTAATGGTCGATTGTCCATAGCTGCAGGTAATCGAAAACCATATTCAACTAAGTTTTCTTTTCTACTTCTATCTCCACCATACATTGCATGAGTTTGTGGAATCGTAACGTGACTTTCGTCAATAACCATCAAATAATCTTCAGGGAAATAATCTAATAAACAGAATGGTCGAGTTCCTGGATCTCTTCCATCTAAGTAACGAGAATAGTTCTCAATACCAGAACAGTATCCTAATTCACGAATCATCTCTAAATCAAATTCAGTTCTTTCTTTTAACCGTTTAGCTTCTAAATGTTTTCCTATTTCTTTGAAATAATCTACTTGTTTTACCATATCATCTTGTATTTTATGAATGGCATTTTGTAAAACATCAGGAGAGGTAACAAATAAATTAGCTGGGTAAATAGTTAGTTCTTCTAATTTATCAATTACTTGATTACTTTCTATGTCGAAGGTTTCTATTTCTTCTATTTCATCCCCAAAAAAGTGTACACGATATCCACTATCACCATAAGAAGGATAAATTGTAACAACATCTCCTTTTACTTTAAAAGTTCCACTTTTTATTTCTATTTCGGTACGAGCGTATAAACTGGTGACTAATTGATGTAAGAATTTTGTTCTAGAAATTTGCTGATCTACCTTAATAGGAATAACATTTTTCTTAAACTCATTAGGATTACCAATACCATATAAACAAGAAACTGATGCAACAACAAGAACATCTCTACGACCTGAAAGAAGTGAAGAAGAAGTACTTATTCTTAAACGTTCAATTTCATCATTAATAGAGAGGTCTTTTTCTATATAAGTTCCAGTTACAGGAATGTAAGCATCAGGTTGATAATAATCGTAATAAGAAACAAAATATTCTACAGCGTTGTTAGGGAAAAATTGCTTAAACTCTGAATATAACTGAGCAGCCAATGTTTTATTATGTGCTAAAACAAGAGTTGGTCTATTTACTTCAGCAACAACATTGGCTATAGAAAATGTTTTACCAGAACCAGTAACACCTAATAAAGTTTGGTATTTTTCATTAGTAATAATTCCGTTTACTAACTGCTTAATTGCTTGAGGTTGATCCCCAGTAGGCTTAAATTCAGATTTTAAATCAAAGTTCATACAGCAAAAATACGGATTGTTTACTCTATTTTCTTATAAGACTTATGTTTCCTGTTTTTTCAATAACTTTATCTTTATAATCAATAAGTTTTGCTTTATACCAGTATCCATCTGAAGGTAATGTTTTTCCATTATAAGTACCTTCCCATCCTAATTCAGCATTATTATTATTCATTTTATGAAGAATTTTTCCAAACCTATTAAAAATGGTTATATCTATAGTTTTAAAGAAATTATTGTTAGCTCCATAAATAATCCAGACATCATTTTCACCATCATTATTTGGAGTTAAAAATTTAGGAAAACCTATAATAGAAACTTCTTTTTGAATTGAAGGTTCACAATTATTAATATCTCTTACATATATGGTTTTAATACCTGGAGAAACATTATTAAAAGTATAATTTGTGTTGTTGCCAAAGTAGTTTTGCCCATCAATAGAATATTCATAAGAACTAGTTCCATCAATTTCTATATTAATAAAATTATTAAGACTATTTTCAGTATTAATTTCTATATTTTTTATAATTGGTTTTTTAGGATTGACAACCATAAAACTTTTTGAGTTTGAACATTCTATACCATTTTCTGTTTTATATACAGTTAAAGAGAATTTTCCTACTCTGTTTAAAGTAAATATTCTATTAGTTGAAATGATATTGTTATTTGCGTTTCTCCATTCGAAATTATCATTCGCTGAATTTGCACTCAAAATTATTGGAGTGTGTTTTTTAGGGTCTATACACAATGTATATTCATTTTGTAAATTGATTTGTGGAGTAGAATTAACGATTAAATCAATAAAATTAATACCACCACATCCAATTGAATTGTCTACTCTTAACCATATTTTAGTTGAAGTAGTGTTTATAGAATCATCAAGCTTATTTGTAATTGTTTGCGCATCTTTTAGCGTTGGAAATAAATCTAAATTTGAAGAGTTAGGTAAGTTTAAAAGCTTTCTGATTTCATCTTTTTTAGCTTTAATATTAAATAATCCTATGTTATTATTAATTATTCCATCAGAATCTTCACAAACTATCATAGGGTTTATAGCTGGTATATTTACAAATGAAGATTCAATACTAAAATTTTCAATTGAATAACAGTCATTTTTATTTATAGCTCTAGTGAATATTAACTGTGGATTTGTTTTGTTTTGATAGCTTTCAGGAGTAGTGATTCTATTTGTATCCTTTTCTGCATCGGCTTTAGTTTCATAAAAATGATATGTTAAATCACTATTTGGTTGAGAAATTTTATGATCAATATTATATAAATTGAAATAATCAACCCCATCATTATTTACATCGCACTGTATTAGCTTTTGATTTTTTAGTAGTGTTGGGTTAGGGTAGATTAGAATGTCTTTGAATGTAGTTATTTGTCTATTATTAATTGTAATAGTAACCTTTACATTATAGTTTCCAGGAGATGAATATGCATATTGAGGTAATATATTATTAGAAGTATTTCCGTCTCCAAAATCCCAAATAGCTGCTGTAATTTTTGAATAAGTATCAACTTCAAAATCAATTAATTGATTCACACAGCTTTGCTCATTTAAAATTCGAGTTCTAAAATAAGATTGTATGAAATTAGGTAATCCTGTTCCAGATTTATCCTTTATAGATATAACTTTTGTTTTAAAATTAGCGTCTAGTCCTATTTTATCAGGAGCATTAATGACATCTAAATAATCACCTGATTTATTATTTGGGCGTGTTTGAGTTTTGTATATTTTTGAATTATGACTAAGTTGTAAACTCGTATAACCATTTTGATTTTTAGTATGAATTTTTTTTATTCTTTCGGTTGGGTGTAAATTGTCTAATTCATATTGAAATAATGTTTCACTATTTGTCTTGCTATTGAAAGAAGTTGTGTATAAAAGTTTAGAATCATTTGAGAATTCTAATCCATAAACACTTGGTTGATCAAAGAAAACAGAAGATTTTATTAAGTTTTGTTTATTACTAACTATACCTGTTTCATTATCAAAGTCAAAAAAAACCAATTCTTTTTCTAAGTTACTTGAAGCTAATTTTTTTCCATCAGGAGAAAATTTTAAAGTACCGTTAAAATCACCTTCGTACCTTAATTTTTTAGAAACCACAGGTGTTTTAATAATTCCTGACTTATCTATTTTAAAACTGTAAAAAGATAAAAATTTGTCTGTTTCTTTTTCTCTACCTGAAGTAGTAAACCATATGGATTCACCATCTTTATGATGTACAGCAGATATTTTACCAACCTCAAATGGTAAAAGGGTTTGATTTTTAATTACAACAGTACCGTCGTTTTTAGAAACATCGATTACAGTATAATACAAACCTGGATTAATTACTGGAATTGGAATATCCGGTGGACCTACATCTAAAAATGATTTTACTGTTATAATGTAAAAAATAGAATCATCACCAGGTTTAGGGATAATAATTGTTGGTTGAGCCATTTCATTGTCTCCAAATAAAAGACCGTTGGTAGGAATGATTTTATTTTTTTTGTTCCAAACTGCTACTCCATCAGTATATAGTAGTAATTCACCTTTTTTATTTGATATACTTGAGCTCCCAGCAATTGCTATTAAGCCACTATCAAAAGTTGCTGTTGGTGATACATTTGGTAAGGTTGGAAAGTTTAACTTAACTTTTTTACCAAATATCCAATTGTTTGTTTCTTTTTGAGCATAGCAAAAAGAACATATAAAAAAAAATAATATACTTATACCCCTCATAACAAATTAGCTGGTGAAAACTCCACCAGCTAATTTAATAATTATTTTCTTAGTAAAGAAAAATGCCCGTTATGTAAGTGTGTTTTTCCTTTTCTATCAACGAGTTGTATTTTAAACCAGTAATCATTTGAAGGAAGAACCTTACCATTATATGTACCATCCCATCCTTCTCCATCTATGGGGATAATAGCTACAGATTTACCATATCTATCAAAAACATAAATGTTACTAGATGGATAGAAACTAGAATTAGCTCCTTTAATTTTCCAAGTGTCATTATATCCATCATTATTTGGAGTTAAGAATTTAGGGTATTGAATAACAGAAACGTCTAACGTAGCATCAGGAGTACATCCATTTTTATCATTTACAAGTACTGTATATATCCCTCCAGTAATATTCTTAAAAATAGCTTCATCTTGAAAAGCAGTTTGATCTCCTTTTTCATTTACTAAAGCAAATTGATAATCACCTATACCTAGATTATTATTTTCAGTAATTATTTTAATAGAGTAGGTATCTAAACCATTGTTATTGGTGTCATCAACTATTACTATATCCTCTTCTTTTAAAGTTGGATTGATTGATTCATTTACAATAATTTCTCTGCTTCTTTTACATCCAGTACCATCTTTCATAGTTGCAGTAACAACATAAGTACCTCCTTTTGTAACATCTAGAAAGGCTACACTACTTAAAACAGTACTGCTTCCTTTTACTACCCATTCATAATCATAGGTAGCAACTGGGTTTATTGGTTCTAAACGAGTTTGTGGAGCATTTAAACAAACAATTACAGGTGAATCAACAGTGAAGAAAGGTAAAGGATTAATAATTATATTAAACGTTAAATCGTCATGGACACATTTAGTTTGATTATTAACTACACGAACATAAATTGTTTGATTGTTCGAGGTGTTTTGATATTTATTTTCATTTAAAGAATTACTTCCTGATTGAGCGTCAGCTAAACTTTCATGAAAAGTTATTGAGAATTTATTATGGTCAGCAACAGGGTAATTAGTTAAAATTTCTGAAGTTTTATTTTTTAATGTAATATCTCCATTAATTCCATTAGTATCATCATTAGCTACATCTGAATTATTATCACAATCCACATAATTATTAATACTAACAGGAATGTTAGGTTCAGGATGAATAACCAATTGAAGAGTTGCTATTCCGTATCTACACCCAGTAGTTTTGTTTAGAATACTAATAAAAACTATTTCTGTAGCAGGATCATCACTTGCAAGGTTAGCTGGAAAGCTAGTAGTTGCTGGATCATTTGCATAATTAGTTTTAGATAAAGGTCTAACACCATCTATTGCATCTTGTCTTGTTTTATGGTAGCTAACATCATATTGACTAGCAGCTCTTCCATTTAAAACATCTACATCTCTATCTCCTAAAGAGATATTTTGTGCTATTCTATTTCTTGAATCACTATCACTAGCAGTTGGTACATCACAAACTTCTAAATTAGGTATAGCATTAGAAATTGTAGGTAAAGGATGTATTATAATATCAAACTTAGTATGATCATTAAAACAGTTAGCTGCATTGTTTCGAACTCTAACATAAATAGTTTGTTTATCTCTAGTTGTATTAGTGTAACTAGTATCATTTAAAATAGGATTCGCTCCAGAATTAGCATCTGCTGCAGTTGTATGAAAAGTAACTGTATAATTTAATGGAGATTGTGTTCCTAATATTGCACTAACTTTATTTCTAAGGTTTATATTAATATTTACACCATCATCAAAAGCACCACTTACAAAATCGTCACATAGTTCTATGTCACTAACAATATTGGCAGTAGGAGTAGGGTTTACATTTAATGTTATATGATGTCCAAAGCCTAAACAATCATTATCTAGATCACTATCTACACGGACATATATGTTTTGAGTATTAGCATAGCCTATATTTCTATAATTAGAAATATCTGGGATTGCATTTTTTTCTGCGGCAGCATCTGCTTCGTTTCTATAATAAGTAACATTAATTTTTTGACCAGTAGCGGTAAATAAATTTCTTATTTCAGTATCTACAGAACTGAAATTAAAAGAAGAAACACCATCAGTATCATTATTATTAATGTTGTTATTTCCATTAATATCTAAGAAATCATCACAAGTATTGAAAGCTCTTTGAAATGTTGTAGGAATACCAGTTGTAGATACAGTTAAGTTTACTTCAGAAATTCTTCTACAGCCATTAGTATTTGTTATTGTTGCCCAAACTTTATCAGATGTAACTGTTTTGTTTCTATAAACAGTAGGTGTGGTTATAGGATTATTGTTGTTTTGAGCATCATTTAATGATTCATAAAAAACAAAAACTTCATTATTGAAATTACTTGATATATCACTTCGAGCTTCTTCTAAATTAAAATCAGCAAAAGCATCGGTATCATTATCACATTGTTTTAATTCAACAACATTATTAATTGTAGGTAACGCATTAACAACAAGATTAAAGGTAACTGAAGAATCATTACATAAACTATTACTGTTGTTTTCTACTCTTACATAAATAGTTTGATTGTTTATTGTTTCATTTCTGTAAGGAGTATTTTTATTAATAACATCTGTTGTATTATCAGTTTGAGCTCCAATTAGTGTTTTATGGTAAGAAACAGAATATGTTAAAGGATTTAAACTACCTAACACCTCAGTGTCCTTTGTGTTTAAAATAAAGTTATTATAAAAACCATCAATGTCACCACCACTAATAGTATCATCACACGCTTGGTAGTTTACAGGTGTTTGTGGAGTTGGTTTTCCTGTTACATTAAGCGCAAAAGTTTTTACATCATAACACGCATTTGGCGCCGATTTGTTATGCATTCTAGCATATATAGTTTGGCTACTAAATGGAGTAGGGTTTGTATAAGGGTTAGTAAGTGCATTGGTATTATTATCTGCATCTGCTTGAGATAAAAAATAAACGACTTCAAAAGTAGTGGCACTTTGACCATTGAGTACTTGAGGAGTTACATCCTTTTGTAAATCGAATGAGTTTAACCCATCTTTATCTACATCACAAAAATTAATGTCACTAGGTTTAGTAGCTGAAGTAGCTTCATAAACTTCAACCTTAAAAATACCTTCTTGCTCTACTTTATTTCCACATTTATCAATTAATGTAACTATAAGTTTATATTCACCAGCATCTGTAAGAGCGATGTTGTTTAAATTTAAAGAAATAGCACTTGATACATTTGTGGTAGTTGTACCGTTATTAAAAGTCCAAGCATATGTTATACCACTTCCTGTAACTGGATCAGGAGCTATAGTTTTAGTATCTCCAATACAAAACTGTAATGTTTTGTCATTTACAGGAGTACCTGTTACTTGGTCTTTAATTTCTATAGGTAAAAGTAATGATGAGATAAAAGGAGGTAAACCTTGAGTAGATTTTTTCCCTTTTAGGTCAATCGCATCTTTTGTGAAAGTTACATCAGCTGCAGCAGCATCTGGATTTTCAATAACATCTAAATGAGTAGCAAAACCTAAAGGGTTACTATATGTTTGTGGAATAGTAGCATATATTTTTCCATTACCTGCCAATTGTAGAGCTCCTCTAAAACCATTTTGTTGATGTATTCTTTGCTTAGAACCTGGTATGTTTGTTTGAGTTAAGTCAAATTGAAATAGAGTATAAGTACTTGGTGTTGATAAATTATCAGTAAAAGCACTTGTAGTTGAAATGTATAGTTTTTTAGAACTTCTTGAAAACTCAACACCATATGGTTGCCCATCAAAATTGGTAGTAAGGATAACTCCATCATTTGATACTTGTCCAGTAGTATTATTAAAAGAATATAGTAAAGCTTGTCTATTACCTTGATTAGCAATAGCTAATTTAGTTCCGTCAGGAGATAGTTTAAGGTAACCTCTTCTTGTTAAGTTGTTACTGATAGTAGATATAACAGGTGCTGCTCCAATACCATTTTTATCAATTTTATAAGCGTAAAATTGATTGTCAGTTGTTGAAACAATCCAAAAGGTATTACATTCACTTCCTCTTACAGCAGCAACTTTCTCTGTAAAATCATTAAACTTTCCAACAGAAAGATCTCTTCCAGGGCCAGTTACTTCACCATTACCACCGTTTAATGACATATCAATTGTATATACATTAAACCCTTTTCCAGGATCAATAACTGAGCCAGTAGTAAAATCAATAACAGGACCATCGTCAACAGTAAATAAATAATATATAGTTGTTGAGTTTGGTTTAGGTATAATCATACCAGATTGAGTACTTGATGGATTACCTTTTAAATCATTAGCAAGGTTACCAGTGCTATATTTCATAATAGCATGGTTTTTATCCCACACGGTTATTCCGTCTGAATAAAATAATAATTTCCCGCTTGCGTCAGAAAAAGAAGAACAGCCTTCTAATGTACTTAAAGCCCCATCAGTAACTGCTGTAGGTGGTGTTGTGTTAAAATCTAATCCGGCGTTTTCACCAAAATACCAAATATTAGCTTCTTTTTGTGAATATGTTAAAAAAGTAGTTAAAAATGTAAATAGGATAAGTAGTTTTTTCATTCTAAATAATTTCTTGCTAATATATAACAACTAAGTTACTTAAAACCCCCTATAAATCCCGTTTTTTTAACAAAATGAACGAAGCATATATAAAAATAGCACTCCACACCAATACAATTAAAATATTTGTGAAGCTTACAGAGTAGTCTTTTGTAAAGTTTTGACCTATTTGACTGGCAATAGACTTTACAGCACCTAATCTTGAACCTGGTTCAATAATAAGATTTTGCATAGACTCTAGCGGTAAGAAATTTTTAATACTTTGAGCTGTATCCCAATTAGCAACAACTTTCCAACCTAAAATACCATAAATTAACCATTCTGTTAAGTACCAAACAATCATTGCACCAACAGCAAAAGCGGACCTTTTTATTAAAATACCTAGAAATAAACCGAAAGAGAAAAAACCAACCAATTTAACAAAGAAAGCAACCAAATACTCTAAGTCTGAAAAAATGATTGAGAGTTCGTTAAAGTCAGAATAAATTAAACCTAAAACAATAGAAACGACAAAAACAAAAATAGTAGAAATAAAAGCAAAAGTAACAACAGCGTAAAACTTAGAAAGAATAAACTCTTTTTTACTTAAACCATCAATGAGGTTTTGTTTTAAAGTTTTATAACTGTATTCATTAGCCATCATTGAAACGATAACTAATAAGAGAAAGAATTTGAATATAGAGGCAGTGAACGTGTTAAAATGCCAGATATATGGGAAGTTAAAAATTCCTTGTTCAGCTAAATGAAGCTTAAATGTACCAATGTTAAACTTAATGGCAGCAATTAAAGCAATAGATGTTAATAAAGCAAAATAGATAATGGATAATGTTCTACTAGCTTTGTTATGTTTTAATTTATGAAATTCAATGTTTAAAAGACGAAACATATATAGGTGGTTTAGTTGTTGGTTAAATCTAAAAATTGTTGCTCTAAACTAGGCTTACGTTTTACTAAGTGAGATATTATGACGTTATTTTCAAATAAATATTTATTTAAAGTAGCAGAAGAAATATCATTTTCTAATTGAACAATAATTAAATCTCCATCTACATTAACGCTAGCAGTCTCATGATAGTTTTTAAGAACATTGATCGTGTTTTCAATATTTTCTTCTGTTTTAATTTCTATAATACCATTAGAGGCAACCATTGTTTCAACCCTTCCACTATACAGTTTTTCTCCTTTTTGTAATACGATAACGTGCGTACATACTTTTTCTACTTCATCAAGTAGATGAGATGCAAGTAATATGGTGGTTCCGTTTTCTGCTATTTTTTTTATTATTTGACGAATTTCATGAATACCTTGAGGGTCTAAACCATTAGTAGGTTCATCTAATATTAATATCTCAGGATCATTTAAAAGGGCAGAAGCAATAGCTAAACGTTGCTTCATTCCTAATGAATATGTTCTGAATTTATCATCTTTTCTTTCAAATAAATTTACAGTTTCTAAGGTGTCATTTATTTTATCATAAGAAACTCCTTTTATTTGACAAATCAATTGCAAATTTTGACGGGCAGTCATATATGGATAAAAATTTGGACGTTCTATAATAGCTCCCACCTTTTTTAATGCTTTGTGTGTAGATATATCACCATTAAACCAGCTAAAGGACCCTGAAGTTTTATTTACTACATTTAGTATAATACCTAAAGTTGTTGATTTTCCACTTCCGTTAGGACCTAAAATACCATAAATGTTACCTTTTATTATATCAAAAGATAAATTTTTAACGGCTTGTATTTTTCCGTAATTTTTGTTTAAATCTTTAATAGATAAGATGGTTTCCAAATTGTTTGGTTTTTGTTAGTTATGATTATATGACGATTATTTTTATATTTTGTTACAAATAAAAAAGCTTCCTAATATAAGGAAGCTTTTTTTATTTTCTTTGTGAAAAGTTATGATTTATCTATTAATCTAAAACCTTCACCATGAATATTTAATATTTCAACATGTTCATCGCTTTTTAGATATTTTCTAAGTTTGGCAATGTATACATCCATACTTCTTGATGTAAAATAATTGTCATCTCTCCAAATCTTAGTTAATGCTAATTCTCTAGGCATTAAATCATTTTTGTGAATAGCTAACATCCTAAGAAGCTTACTTTCTTTAGGCGAAAGCTTCTGTGCTTCACCCTGATTGAAAATTAAATGACGAAGTTTTGAGTTAAAGTCAAATTTTCCTATTTTAAATTCAAATTCTTCGCTTTCTGTTGACTTTTCATTTTCTTTACGTTGTAATATTGCCTTTATTTTATGCAATAAAACTTCTGAATCAAAAGGTTTGTTTAAGTAATCATCAGCCCCCACTTGATAACCTCTTAAAACATCTTCTTTCAATGTTTTTGCTGTTAAAAAAATAATAGGAATTTCTTTATTCGTTGTACGAATGTCTTCTGCTAAAGAAAAACCATCTTTTCTAGGCATCATAACATCTAAAATACACAAATCATATTCTGCATTTTTAAACATTATTAATCCGTCAATTCCATCCTTAGCGTGTGTTACATTGTAATCGTTAAGGGCTAAATAATCTTTAAGAACGGTTCCAAAATTTGGATCGTCTTCTACTAATAGAATTTTTTTACTTCCCATTGTATCCTTTCATTTTATATTAATGGTAATTTTACTGTAAATGTACTTCCTTTACTTTTTTCACTCTCAACGTAAACGGTACCTTGGTGACTATCAACTATCTCTTTAACATAAGCTAATCCTAAACCATGACCTTTCACATTGTGAATATTTCCTTTATGTTCTCTATAAAATTTGTCGAAAACATATTTTTGAGCATTTTTACTCATTCCAATTCCTTCGTCTTTTATCTTTAAAATAAAATTTTTATTTGTGCTTTCAGTAAAAACATCAATTTTTGGTGAATTTTCTGAATATTTAACTGCATTTTCAAGTATGTTAACCAATACATTTGTTAAATGAAATTGATTTCCTAGAACTTCAGTTGATATAGCTTTAAAATGAGTTTTTACAACACCATTTTTACTATTAACTAATAATTGTATATGTTCAATAGCTTCATCTAGAATGTCGTGAATGTCAACAGCATCCTTACTAATATCTAGTTGATTTTTTTCTAACCTTGAAATTCGTAATACATTTTCAACTTGTCCATGCATACGTTTATTTTCGTCACGAATCATTTGAACATACCTTTTAACCTTAGATTCATCATTGATGATTTTTGGGTTTTTAATGGCGTCTAAAGCTAAATTAATAGTAGCAATAGGTGTTTTAAATTCGTGAGTCATATTATTTATAAAATCAGTCTTTATTTCTGAAATCTTTTTCTGTCTTACCAATTGGTATAACGAAGTTGAAAACGCTGCAATAATTATACCAATAAACAATAATGACAATAATAATATTTTCATCATGCCTGATAACATGTTTTTTTCTTTATCAGGAAATTTTATATATAATTTATATTTACTATTTCCGTTTTCATCTTCTAAAAGAGGGTAGTAAAAATTATCATTTGGCTGGATGTTGAAATACCCTGATTTTAAAGGGGTTGCGAATCCGTCCTCATAAACTCCATACTTAAAATTTTGAGTGATATTTCGTTTACTTAGCTCTTCTTTTAATGTGTTATTTAATTCTTTATTACTAATTCTTTTGTGTATTGGATAAAAACGTTTTCTCTGTTTGAACATTTCAGAGTATTGTAATTTATCCCAATTATCATATCTTTTGTATGATGAAAAACGTTTTTCATTATAATTCGCTGAAAAATCATTTTTAGAATTTATAGATTGAACAAATAAAAAATCTTGTTTTCCAGTTATCTTTTTTATAAAAGTTGAATCATTTACAGAAAACCCAGTAGGTATTTTGTAGTTTTCTTCAACATAAGTTCCAAAAATAAAACTTTTGTTACCTGTTGTATCTATTTGTTTGAAAAGAAAGTTTTTTACTTCCGCATCTGTTCTATATCTATCTGTTTCTAAAAACTTACTATATTCATTATAAGCTTCATTTTCTTCACGTTCTTTTATGCGTTCAGATGTTCTCGCTAAAGAAATCGTTACATCGTTTTCAAATTGTTGTCGTTTATTTTTAATAGCGTCCTTTATCCAATAAACTTGTACGGATATGATTCCTATCAAAGAAATACTCATTAAAACAACAATAAGAGTAAAAATTTTTTTGCCCATTAGTCAAAAATAAATTAATAAAATGAGGTGCAATTTCCTTTTAACTTAGATTAACAAACATTTCTTAAATTTAAGAAAAATTTAAGAAAAAACCCTAAAAAAAGTTAAGTTAATACTTTGTGTTTGTTAAAAAATTATGGATTCTTGAAATTTCTTTCTCAGTTTCATCCAAAGATAAGTTGTGAATAACGTAGTTTGACTGCATAATTTTTTTAGAATCCTTCCATTGATTATTGATTCTTTTTTCAACATCTTCATAAGAGCTATTGTCTCTTTTTATAACTCGTTGAATTCTAGTTTTTATAGGAGCAGTAACGGTAATTATTTTATCACAAAATAAATTACTTTTATTTTCAAACAAGATGGCATTTTCGTAAAGAATATCTTTGTTAGTGTTCTCTTTTATAAAATCATTAAGATGTTTGTAAACAATTGGATGAACAATATTATTCAGAATTTTTAGTTTTTTATTGTTGCTAAAAACAATATTAGCAAGAAAAGGTCTGTTTAGTTGATTGTCTTGATATACTTCTTGAGAAAACTCTTTGATAAGTTTGCTTTTTATTTCTGTAGAAGTGTTCATTAGATTTTTAGCTTCTAAATCAGCGTTGTATATGGCAATGTTATTAAATTTAGAGAATAGTTTTGCTACCGTTGATTTACCGCTGCCAATACCTCCTGTGAGTCCTATAACCATTTATTTATGTATTAAAAAGTCTATTTTATTTGGAATCATCCTCACCGAAGAAACTAAATTAGTTTTTACGTTTAAATGAGGAACTAAATATGAAAGGTTATTTTTTTTAGTTAGATTGTAATCACAAAAAACATCAAAAGAGCTAGCATTGATTCTATTAAAGTTTTTTAATCCTACTTTATAAGTTATAATAACTGTTTTTGGAAAAATATTGATACTTTCTTTTTTTGGCGAATTTTTAATATTAATAGGTATTTCTATTTCACCTTCAGTAAACTTGTCAATATCTAAATTTATAGACACTTTGTTGTTATTAACTCTAATTCTTTCAGGGATAATTAATTTTAATTCTGTAGTTGTGCTTTCTGAAATATTAATTAGATCTATTTTTTCAGTATAGATAGCATTAATAGTTTTTAAGTCCTTACTAGTTCCTGATAAAAGAATAGAATCGGGAGTGATTTTAATTGGAGTGTTTAAATCAAACCCTTTTTTATAAGTAATATTTAAATTAGCTTTTATAGGTACTTTTTTAGAGTTTAATTGGTTTATTTTGAAATGAATAGTGTCTTTTAAGATAGTGACTAGTTTGATGCCAGATTTTAATTGTTTTTGTATTTCTGAATTATGATTTTTAGTTAAAAGGAAAAAGTTTTCGCCAGTTCTCTTTTGAAGCTTTTTTAAATCTAATGTTATAGTTTTTTTTGAAAAACGAGTAGTTATTAGCTTAAATCCACTACCTTTTATGTTAAAAGTAATACTTTCTTCGGGAGTATTGAGCATTGTTTTATTCAGTTCTAAATTCTTGTAGTTAACAAGGAAAGTAGTTTCTGTAGTATATTCTTTAGAAAGGTTTATTAATAGCCAAAATAGTAAGGAAGCTATAAGGAATCCTATAAACGATTTGGGTATATTAAAAGCTTTTTTCACTATAACAAAAATAGATTAGTAAAGAAAAAGTGAGCTTAAAAGCTCACTTGAAAAGAATATTATTTTTTTACTTCAGTGCTATATTTTTTACTTAGCTCTAAAGATATAGCAGATCGCTCAAATTTTATTTTTCCAGCACCCGTTTCAATGGATACCGTATTGTCATTATCATTAATTTCAACAATTTTACCATGAATTCCACTAGAAGTAACAACTTTAGTTCCCTTTTGGATAGAAACTTGGAATTTTTTTTCTTTCTTTTGACGTGCCATTTGTGGGCGTATCATAAAGAAATATAGAACTCCAATCATTAAAATAAAAGGAAGCATACTCATTATTCCGCCACCGCTAGCTTGTAAAAAAAATGTTTGTGTTAACATAGTTGTTTTTATTTTTCTTTAGGAGTTACCATCCCAGATATTTTAATTACTTCTCTACCATTTTCAGTATTCGTAGAAAGAGTAACAGATTTTGATTGTTTATTTGGTTTTCCATTTGTATTAAAACTAACTTTTATATCAGCAGTTTTACCAGGGGCAATAGGATCTTTTGGCCATACAGGAACCGTACAGCCACAAGTAGCTTTAGCATCTGTAATTACTAAATCAGATTTCCCAGTGTTAGTAATAACAAAAGTAGTTTCAACAATGTCTCCTTCTGCTACTTTTCCAAAGTCATAAACTTCTTTGTCAAATTTAGCGATAGGAGCTCCTTTACTAATATCATTATCTCTTTTAAGAGCACTAGCTATATTTTCTTTTTTAATTTTTGATTTTGCATTTCCTTCTCCACATGAAACTAAAAAGCATGTAGAAACTGCAACAGCCAAGGTTAATATTATTTTTTTCATTTTTTAAAATTATTTAGTGTAAAAATACTAATTTATTATAATAAACCTCTACCTATTTTTACCATAGCATTAGAAGCTAGGTAATCTTTAGCTAGTTTATCTAAAACACCATTAACAAAATAACCACTTTTATTTGTAGAATAGTCTTTAGCTAACTCTATAAATTCATTTATTGTAACCCTACTAGGAATTGAAGGGAAATGTAAAAATTCTGTGATAGCCATTTTGATTAAAATCATATCTATGTCAGCTATTCTATCCGTTTCCCAGTTTGGAGTTTTTTCCTTTATTTGGTCTTCGTATTTATGATGATTCAACATTGTTTTGTTAAATAAATCAGAGACAAACTGTTTGTCATCATTATCTTTGTAAAGGCTTCCTAAAATAAATGGATTTTTTGGACTTTGCTTGTTTAAAGTTTTTAATACCCAAGTATTAACAAAAGGCATATCATCTACCCAAGAAATCATTTTGTCTTCAAAATAATCAGCTATCTTTTCATTTGGAGCAATTATTTCTCTGAAAAAACTGATAACAAAACTACGATCCACATTATATGAATCTTCAACTGTATCCATGTATTTTGAATACAATTCACTTGCTAGTAACTCATCAAATATTATTTGAACATACTTGTCATCTAAATCCCAGTAATTTAAATTATTTAATTCAACATAACTATCTAAACTAACGCTTTCTGAAAGTAAGTTTATAAGTCTATTATTAATAAATTTGTTGTTAGGATTTAAATCTTCTTTAGTAGCTAAGATTTTCTTTTTTGAAAGTTCAATTCTTTTACGAGCTAACTTCTGTATTTCAATAAGTAATTGAAGGTTTAAAACATACAAGTCAAACATTTTTTGAATGCTATGTTTTAAAAACTTTTCTTCTCTAATTAAATCATCGCTGTTTGATTGCTGCATAGCATAAACAGATTGCATTACTTTAACTCGAATATGTCTTCTATTTATCATTTTAAAGAACTTTAAAAAAAAGAGCGATAGATTAATTTCTAACGCTCTGCAAAAGTAAAACTTTTATTTTTTCTATTTAACTATTTTGCTCTTTTTTACGTGCATTAATTCTTGCTTGAGCAATATTTAAAGCAGCTCTATGAGTGGTGATGTTTTCTTTTTGAGCTAAATCAAAGATTTCTAAAGTTGTATTGTAAATATTTTCAGTTCTTTTTTTACTTTCATCTTTACCGTATCCAGCTACTTCTGCATAAACATTAATTATACCACCGGCATTAATTAAAAAATCAGGAGCATATGCAATTCCTTTTTCTTGTAATAATTTACCATGCTTAATTTCGTTAGCAAGCTGGTTATTGGCAGCACCTGCAATAACTTTAGCTTGTAATTGATTAATGGTATCATAATTTAAAGTAGCACCTAAAGCACAAGGAGCATAAATATCAACATCTAAACCATAAATATCATTGCCTAAAGCTACATTTGCATTATATTTTTTACTTAACTCTTCAAGACGAGCTTCGCTAATATCGTTTAAAATAACTTTAGCTCCTTCATCAGTAATATGTTTTACTAAAGTTTCACCAACATGACCAACTCCTTGAACTAATATTTTTTTACCTTCTAAGTTATCAGATCCAAATTTATATTTAGCAGCAGCTTTCATTCCCATATATACACCATAAGCAGTTACAGGAGATGGGTTTCCTGATCCACCTATAGATTCTGAAACACCAGTTACGTGAGGTGTAACTTCACGAATTATATCCATATCGCGAGTTTCCATTCCTACATCTTCTGCAGTAATATATTTTCCACTTAAAGAATTAACAAACTCACCAAACTTTCGCATTAAGTTATCGTTCTTTTGTGTTTTAGCATCACCAATTATAACAGCCTTACCACCACCAAGGTTTAATCCTGTTATGGCAGATTTAAAAGTCATACCACGAGATAAACGTAATACATCATTTAAAGCTTCCCATTCACTTTTATATTGCCACATTCTAGTCCCTCCAAGAGCAGGTCCTAAAGTTGTATTATGAATACCAATTATTGCTTTTAAACCTGTATCTTCGTCGTTGCAAAAAACGATTTGCTCATGGTTGTCAAAAGATAATTGACCAAATACAGGGTCGTTTTTAAGGTCCTTATAATCAATGATTTCTGATGTCATTTAATGTTTTTTAGTTTTGAGCTTATTTTATTAATCTCAAAAAATTAGAAGGCAAAAGTATGAAATCGTTAAAACATAATCAAAAAAACACTCCATAATTGTATTATCTTTAACAATTAACAGGGTTTTAGATTGAATTTTTATTTTAAAATTAAAAGTAACTTTGAAAGCATTAAAATACTTAAACAAATATTTTATAAAATACAAATGGAGATTATTAGCAGGTATCGTTATAACGGTGTTGTCTAAACTTCTAGCATTAAGAATACCTGCAATAATTAGAGATTCATTAAACGTTGTAGAGAATTATATAAATGGAGATATTAAAGATTTAGCTGTTGTAAAGAAAGAGTTATTGTATAATGTATTCTTTATAATTATAGTTACATTAATTGCTGGTTTTTTTACATTTTTAATGAGGCAAACAATCATTGTAATGTCTAGATTGATTGAATTTGATTTGAAAAATGAGATATATAAACAATACCAACATTTATCAATTAATTTCTACAAAAAAAATAGAACAGGTGATTTAATGAATAGAATTAGTGAGGATGTTTCTAAGGTACGTATGTACTTTGGTCCTGCTATTATGTATTCAATAAATATGATTGTATTATTTATCGTTGGTTTTACACAAATGATACAAATTGATGCTACTTTAACAATGTATACTTTAATACCTTTTCCTATTTTATCAATTTCAATTTTTGTTTTAAGTAGACAGATAAATAAAAAAAGTGCTATTGTACAAAAGTATTTATCTAAACTAACAACTTTTAATCAAGAGTTTTTTTCAGGGATTAATGTAGTTAAGTCATATTCAATAGAAAAAGCAGTGATTACTAATTTTGAGGCTTTAGCTGATGTTAGTAAAGAGAAAAATATAGAGTTACATAAAATTCAAGCGCTGTTTTTTCCTTTAATGATTTTATTAATAGGTATAAGTAATATTATAGTATTGTATGTTGGTGGACAACAGTATATAAATGGCGAAGTGCAAATTGGAGTTATAGCTGAGTTCTTTTTATATGTAAACATTCTTACGTGGCCAGTTGCAATTGTTGGTTGGGTTACATCAATAGTTCAGCAAGCAGAAACTTCTCAGCAAAGAATAAATGAATTTTTAGAGCAAGTTCCAGAAATTAAAAATACAGCAAAAGCTAATACAGTGGTGAACGGAAAGGTTACATTTAAAAATGTAACATTAACTTATGACGATACCAATATTACTGCATTAAACAATATAAGCTTTACTGTTGAACAAGGTGAAACAATAGCTGTTTTAGGGAAAACTGGTAGTGGTAAATCTACTATTGTAAACTTGATATCTAGATTGTATGATACTTCCAAAGGAGAGGTCTTAATAGATGATGTAAATATACTAGACAGCAATTTGTACGATATAAGAAATCAAATAGGTTTCGTACCACAAGATCCTTTCTTATTTTCTGATACCATAGAGAATAATATAAAATTCGGAAAAGAAGATGCCAGTAAAGAAGAAATAATAGCTGCTGCAAGAAATGCTGTGATTCATGATAATATAGTAGAATTTAAAAATGGTTACGAAACTATTTTAGGAGAGCGTGGTGTTACTTTGTCAGGAGGTCAAAAGCAAAGAACATCAATTGCCAGAGCTATTATAAAGAATCCGAAAATTTTAATTTTCGATGATTGTTTATCAGCTGTAGATACAGAAACAGAGGAGAAAATATTATCAAATTTAGAAAGAGTTTCAAAAAACAAGACAACTTTCATAATTAGTCATAGAGTTTCTTCAGCCAAAAATGCTGATAAAATTATTGTATTAGATCAAGGAGAAATAGTGCAACAAGGGGTTCATAATCAGTTAATAGAAGAAGATGGATACTATAAAGAATTGTATAACCAACAACTTTTAGAAAAAGAAATCTAAGGTTTCGTATTGTTACCTAAAATATTTTGTTAGATTTGTTGAGCAAATTTAAACAAACAACTATTACTTAAGACAAGAATTATGAGCGAGAGAGTTGAACAAGAAGAAATTTTTTCACAGGTTTTAAGAGCTGGAAGAAGAACCTATTTTTTTGATGTTAGGTCTACAAAAGCAGATGATTACTATTTAACTATTACAGAAAGTAAGAAATTTACTCATGATGATGGTTCTTTTCATTACCAAAAACATAAAATTTACTTATACAAAGAGGATTTTTCTGACTTTAGAGAAATGTTAGATAAAGCTACTGATTATATAGTAAAAGAAAAAGGTGAAGAGGTTATTAGTGAACGTCACCAAAAAGATTACAAAAAGGAAGAAACTGAGGCTGTAGCTGAAGCATCTACTGATAGTTTTACAGATGTTTCTTTTGATGATATATAAGTACTGAAGTTACTTTAGTTTAAAGATTTGACAAGGATCATTATTCTGTTTTGTATTTAGACTTTAAAATTTCAATTCAAATTCAATTTACACAATAAAACCACCAATAACATATGTTATTTTGGTGGTTTTTTTATAAAGTTCTTTTCATAACCATTGCTTTTGCTACGGTTTCTTCCCATTCTTTTTTAGGAATACTATCTTTTGTAATTCCGCCTCCTATATAAATAATAGCATTGTTATTTATAATTTCCATACAACGCAAATTAACAAAAAGCTGGGTTTGCTTTTCAGTGTTATTTAGTTCACCAAGAAAACCTGTATAAAATGTACGGTTGTATAATTCATTGTTAAGAATGAAATTTTTTGATTCTTCTTTAGGTAGTCCACAAACAGCTGGTGTAGGATGAAGAGTACCTATAAGTTGAGAGTTTTTAACTTTAAGAACTCCTTCTATTTTCGTTTTTAAATGTAATAAACTTCCAGCTTTTATAGTTTCCGTTTTACCTGTGCTTATACTATCACAAATTGGAGTTAATTTTTCTACTATATAATCAGTAACAAATTGTTGCTCGTCAATTTCCTTTTGATTCCAATTAGTAGTATTATCCTTTTGGTAAGGTTGAGTTCCAGCAAGTGACATAGTTTCAAATGAGCGACCATTTATTTTCACGAGTGTTTCAGGAGTAGCACCAAGCCAAAGACCTATATTGGGATGAAACCAAATATATACCATTGCATTAGTATAGGTAGATAGTAAGTTTTTGAAAACTGTTAAACAATCAAAATTTGATAACTCAACAAGTTCTTTTCTTGATAGAACAACTTTTTTAAAGTTGTTTTCATGAATAGCATTGATGGCTTTTTTTACTAAATCAGTATGTTTTTTCTCAGAAGAATAGTCAATTGAAGTATTGCTATTATCTATATTTACAGTAAAAGATGGTAAGTTTTCTTCAAGATATGTAGCTGAATCTTTAGGTATAAAAATAGTACTATCATTATCATTAAAAGGAGCAAAAACAAATCCACTTTTAGAATATTCATTAATAGTATTTAAAGTAGCGTCATTTTGAAAAAATGCTTGGATTTTTGTACTATTAGGTTTTCTGTACGAAACAAATGGAAGTCCTTCTTTAAAAGAATTTTCAATATGGGTAAAAATGCTCAATTTGATTGATTTAAAAGTTGTTGTTTAATAATTGGAAATTCACTCCAAACTAAATCATGACCAGCATTTTGAATTGTGATTAATTCAAATTGTTTTTTGGGGAATTGGTCTTGTAAAAATTTTGAATTACTATAGGGGACAATCCAATCAGCATTGCCATGAATACTAGTAACATTGTTAGTTGTTGATTTCCAGTTTTGTTCAAAACTCTGCAAATCTTTAATATGTGAAATTTTTTCTTTAGAAGCTTCTTTCCATATTTTAGGAACTAACCATCTAGTTAATTTCCATTTGTAAAAATTTAAAGCCCAAGGCATAGGTTCTACCTTACTATATACTGCAGGAGCTAATAATATAACTTTATTAAGTTTCTTTTTTACAGCCAATGCTATAGGACCTCCATAGGAATATCCAACAAGTATTACTTTTTCTGAAGGAATGTTTTTAACCAAGTCTTCAACTAAGTTTTTTTCAAAAGAAATGCTTTCTTGTACATGATGCTTGTCGTTGTAATTGTACCCAATTCGATCATAAGAAATCATATTAAACTTTTGTAGAAGTTCGTTATCAGACATATATTTAACAAAATTACTACATGATCCAATAGTACCATGAATGAATACTAATGTAGGCAAATTAGTGTCTTTAATGATTTTTAGAGTTCTATAATTAAAGTTTTTATATTTTTGATGTTGTATAGTTGGTTTTTGAGGGAACTTATCAAACTTTTCTAGTAAATCTTTATCTGAATCAGGAGAAGAAAAATAAACAAAAAGAGCATAGATTCCTATTAGAAGAAAACAAAATATGATGCTTGTTATTTTAAGAATTTTTTTTAATCTTCTCATTATTTTTTTGCTAATATAATATTAGTAATTTTACAAATAGAAATGAGGTTATGGTGTTCATCAACAATTTTAACCTCCCATAAATGAGTAGTTTTACCTCTGTGAATTGGTTTTGCAGTGGCAAAAACGGTTCCTTCTTTTTTGCTTTTAATATGGTTAATACTAAGTTCTAACCCTTTAGCAATATGTGTTTTTGTATTAATAAATAAAAAACCAGAAGCACAACTACCAACAGTTTCAGCCAATGCAGCAGTAGCGCCACCATGTAAAATACCATAGGGCTGATGAACTTTAGAGTTAACAGGCATTTTTGCGGTTAAAAAATCATCACCTACATCTGTAAACTCAATATTTAAAGTCTCCATTAAGGTGTTTTTATTAAAACTATTAAGTTTATCAAGAGTCTGTTGCTTATCCATAATAAATGCTAGAGTAATATCACCCAAAAATACGTATTTTTGTACCCATAAAAAACAAGAGAATGTATAAAGTACGTGCAATATTAGATACACAGGAAGATGTAATAAGAACTTTGTTGATTGATGAAAAGAAATCTTTGGAAGAATTACATTTTTCAGTAGCTAAAGCATTTGGTTTTGATGGGCAAGAAATGGCTTCTTTTTATCGTACAGATCAAGAGTGGAACCAAGGAGAGGAGATTCCATTGTTTAATATGGCAGAGGCAGGACAAGGTTTGTCAATGGCAATTTGTATGGTGCACGAAACGTTGCGTAATACAAATGATAAGCTTATTTATGTATATGACTTTTTACATATGTGGACTTTCTATATTGAATTAATAGATCAAACTGATGAAAATATTTCTGAAAATAAAGTAATATTATCTGTAGGTGAAGTTCCAACAGAAGCTCCTGACAAAGAGTTTAAAGCTGAAGATATTAATCAAGGTTTAAATGACGATTTTAAAGATGAATTTGAAAGCTTAGATGATTTTGATTTTGATAATTATTAAGTTTTAATTAAGTATCAAATTAGAAAAGAACAATCCTTTTATTTTAACTAAAATACAAGGATTGTTTTTTTTGTTTAGAGTAGATATCAACAAAAAGTATTTTTAGAGCATTAATTAATAGGATATTATTTAGTTGAAAATATTGAGGATTAGTTATAAAATGTTACCTTTATAGTATGGCGCAGTTTATAAAGTTGTATAACGAAAATCCAAATTCAAAGGAAATAAGTAAGATTGTAAAAGTTTTACAAAATGGAGGGATAATTATTTACCCAACCGATACAGTTTATGGGTTAGGATGTGATATAACAAACACAAAAGCTTTGGAAAGAATTGCTAAAATAAAAGGTGTGAAGTTAGATAAAGCTAATTTTTCTTTTATATGTAATGATTTAAGCCACTTGTCTGATTATGTAAAGCAAATTAATACACCAACTTATAAAATACTAAAAAGAGCATTACCTGGACCTTATACTTTTATTTTACCAGGAAGTAATTCATTACCAAAAGTATTTAAAAAACGAAAAACGGTAGGTATTCGAGTTCCAGATAATACAATAGCAAGGACTATTGTAGAAGCTCTTGGAAATCCAATTGTTTCTACTTCAATTCATGATGAAGATGAAATTATAGAATATACAACTGATCCTGAGTTAATTTTTGAAAAATGGCAAAATATTGTGGATGTTGTAGTTGATGGAGGTTATGGAGATAATTATGCTTCAACAGTGATTGATTTGACTGATGATTACCCTGAGGTAATAAGAGAAGGAAAAGGAAGTTTAGATATTTTGTAATTGTTTAATGTAAGTCTTTAAATTTTTTTCTGCCTAAACCAAAATACTGCCAAACAACAGAAGTATGTAAGTTGTAATTTGATTTCTTTTGCAGAGTACGTCGTTTTCCTAGAAATTTAAAAAAGTTGGCGTAGAAACTAAGATGAGCCTTTAAAATTGCCAAGGTGTGTATTGGCCTTAATTCTAAAAGAAATTTAAGCCCTGCTATACCATCTAAAACTAAACGAGAAAAAACAACAAATAAAAACCACTGCTTTGGTACATTCTTAACTACGTTTAGTAAACTATTTCTGAAGTTTAAAAATGTTTTATGTGGATTGCTCTCTTGTAAAGTAGCACCTCCAACATGATAAACAGTTGAAAGACCAACATATTTAATTTGATAACCTTCATTTTGAGCACGCCAGCACAAGTCAATTTCTTCTTGATGCGCAAAATAATCTTCGTCAAAACCGTCTAAGTTATGGTATACTTCAGAACGAATAAACATACATGCTCCAGAAGCCCAGAATATTGAAGTAGTATCGTTAAATTGACCAGTATCAGTTTCTAAATTATTAAAAACACGTCCGCGACAATAAGGATATCCAAATAAATCAATAAAACCACCACCAGCTCCTGCATATTCAAATTTGTTTTTATCTTTAAAATCTAGCAGTTTAGGTTGAATAATAGCAGTGTTTTTATCATTCTTAAAAACCTCTAAAATAGGAGTTAGCCAGTTTTGAGTAACCTCAATGTCTGAATTTAATAAACAATAAATATCAGCATCTATAAAATTTAAGGCATCGTTATAGCCTTTTGCATAACCACCATTAGTTGTGTTTTTAACAATTTTTACTGATGGATAATTAGTTTGGATATATTGAATAGAATCATCTGTAGAAGCATTATCGGCTACATAAACTTCAGCTTCATTTTTACTAAAATTTACGACAGATGGTAAAAACTGTTCTAAAAGCTTTCTACCGTTCCAATTTAATATGACTATTGCAGTTTTCAAGTTCGCAAACTTACACTTTTAAAGTGGTTTTAAAAGGTAATAATTTGTTAATTTGAATCTATCATTGATGAATCAAATACAGTTCTTGAAAAGAAGAATAAAAACTATTCTGTATAATTATAAAAAGATAATAGAGGCCATTTTTTTCTCCAAGACTTTTCATTTATTCTTTTTTTATAAACGGTTAAATTAAAATTTGGAGTTGGTTTAACCAAAAGATTAAATAAATCATATAAACCATAGGGTGCAATAAATTCAATTTTATTATTAGTGTTTATGCGTATAGCAATTGAGGTGGCAGTTTCTGGCCAAAATGAAATAGCATGTTCACAGTTTTTATAAGGAGGATGCCCATTTCTAGTATGCATTCTAAATTGATTTTTTACAGACCAGTTTAAGGTTGAATTTATACTTGTTAATTTAGCTTCAATTATGAAATCATCATTTTTAGTAAATGTATTGTTATCAAAATAAATAACATCAATGTCATTTAATAAAGACCTTTCTTTGTTGTGCTTATAATCCCATATTTTATTTCTTACAAAACCAGCACCAATCCAGCAGTCAGTTAAATTTAAATCTCTTACTATTTTTAAAATGTTAAGCATCCAAGAATCATTCTCTACTATTGATGTTAATTCAGTTTTTAAGTTAAAAGCCATGGAGAACAATATTAATTATATGAAGGAATATCTTTTAAAAAGATATAACGTTCATTTTCGGTATCTAACATGCAGTAAAAATGTTCTAAACCATTGGTGACAATTAAAAACTGAGCATTTAGCTTTAGGTTATAACGAGCAATTTGATCAAAAGTAGCTTGTGTTATTTTTACTTTTGGAGCCTTACACTCTACAATTATATTGGGCGTTCCGTTAGGTGAAAAAATAACAATATCCGTACGTTTTTTTAAATTGTTAATGGTAAGTTGTTTTTCAATTGCAATTAAAGTTGTTGGATATTTTTTTTCATTAATTAAAAACTGGACAAAATGTTGACGAACCCATTCTTCAGGAGTTAAGACCATGTATTTTTTTCGCAAACTATCAAAAATAAGCGTCTTATTTTCGTTACTTTTGAGCTTGAAAGGATATGTAGGTAAATTCAATTTTTGCATTAGTCAAAAATATAAAAACTTTCAATATTTAATTTTCAATTGTTTACTTATTTTAAATGAACGACGTAACACATATAGTTAATGATATAAAGAACGGAACTATTAAACCTATTTATTTTTTAATGGGAGAGGAGCCGTATTATATTGATAAAATTTCTGAATACATTGAAAAAAATGTTTTGGACGAATCTGAAAAAGGGTTTAATCAAGTAGTAATGTATGGGAGGGATGTTTCTATTGATGAAATAGTTTCATCAGCTAAGCGATATCCTATGATGGCTGAACGTCAGGTTATTATTGTTAAAGAAGCGCAAGATTTAAGTAGAACTATTGATAAGATTGAAAGTTATGCAAGTAACCCTCAACCTACTACAGTGCTTGTTTTTAATTATAAATATAAAAAACTTGATAAACGTAAAAAGGCATACAAAGCAATAGCGAAAAATGGACTGATTTACGAGAGTAAAAAACTATATGAAAACCAAGTTTCTGATTGGATTCGTAAAGTTTTAGGAGGAAAAAAATATAATATTGAGCCTAAAGCATCACAGATGTTGGTTGAGTTTTTAGGTACGGATTTAAGTAAAATTAGTAATGAGTTAGATAAACTGACTTCTGTTTTACCTGCTGAAACTATTATAACTCCTTCTCATATTGAAGAGAATATTGGTATTTCAAAAGATTTTAATAATTTCGAGTTAAGAAAAGCTGTAGGTCAAAAAAATGTGGTTAAAGCAAATAGAATTATTAATTATTTTGCTCAAAACCCCAAGAACAATCCTTTGGTAATGACTATTTCATTGTTAAATAGTTTCTTTACCCAAATGCTTATGTATCATGGTTTAAAAGATAAGTCTAAGGGTTCAGTAGCTAAAACATTAGGTGTAAACCCTTATTTTGTTGATGATTATGCAACTGCAGGGCGAAATTATCCTATGCGAAAAGTGTCACAAATAATAGGTTTGTTAAGAGATGCTGATGTAAAAAGTAAAGGAGTAGGAGCTAATGCAATGCCACAATCAGATATTTTAAAAGAATTATTGTTTAAAATTTTACATTAAAAATGAAAGACAATGATGTTTTATTAAAAGAGTTTAAAGATTTAAATTTTACAGAAAATGAATTAGAAGTAATTATTTCAGGGTATAAAAAAACTACTATTAAAAAAGGAGAGTTTATTTTAAAAGCAGGCCAAGTTTCTGATGCATATTATTTTATAGTGGATGGCTTTATTCGTTCGTTTGTTATAAATTATGAAGGAGAGGAAGTAACTACTAATTTTTTTACTAATAATAATTTAATTTTAGAAGAAAGCTCATTTTTTTTACAAATGCCATCTAAAGAATATATTCAAGCCTTGTCAGATTGTGTTTTGTATAGTAAACATATTTTTGTTTTTAATGAACATTTTAATCATTTTGAAAAGTATAGAGATTGGGGTAGAGCACATTTGGTTAAAAACTTTTTTGCTTTAAAGGAAAGAAGTTTAGCAATGATAACTGATACTGCTACTGATAGGTATCAAAGCTTATTAAAAAATAGACCAGAAGTTATTCAAAAAGCACCTTTAAAACAGATAGCTTCTTTTTTAGGAATAACTGACACTTCGTTAAGTAGAATTAGAAAAGAGTTAGGTAATTAGTATTTCTTGCCATATGACAAGATTTTTTTTTACATAGTAGGTTATTTTTGGATATCTAATTTTATGAATTATGACTCCTAATTTACCAATATATATTTCTGTATCTTTTTTAATAATTACTTTTTACGCTCTTTTCTTATTCGAAAAATCTAATAAATTAAAAAATAGTATTAAAACCTTAATTATTTTTTGGATAGTATTTATTTCTGTAATGGCATATAATGGAGTGTATCATTATAGTGAAGGAGATGTTTTTTCTCGATTTTTATTTGTGCTTTTACCTGTAGCGATTTTTATCATTTTTCTGGTTAAAAGCAATGCTGTTTATCAAAAGAGAGATTTGCGATGGAGTACAGCAGTTCATACTCTTCGATTTCCCGTAGAACTTTTATTATTTCAGTTAGCAATGCATAAATGGGTTCCTATTGAAATGACGTATGAAGGCTGGAACTATGATATTATTCCTGGTATTACTTCAATTGTATTAGTAATTTTATTAAATTTTAAAAAAGTAAGTGATAAATTATTGTTGTATTGGAATATAATGGGGTTAGTTTTTATACTATTTATATTGACAAATGGATTTTTATCGCAAGAGTTATTGTATACAAAGTTTGGATATTCAATCCCTAATAGAGGAATTGCGTACTTTCCAATTATATTGTTGGCCGGAGTAATTGTACCAATAGTTATTTACACCCATATTACTGATATTATAGTATTAAGAAATAAAATAAAACGAGACTTAAAAAAAACACCATTATTTTAATGGTGTTTTAAAAAGTGGATTTTTATTTCCAACTACTTCCGTTAGCATTTACTTTATTATTTGGATGTTGTTCATTCCAAAGTCTTGATAAGTAACGTTTATCAGCTAAGTCTTTTTGCCAAAAATTCAACCATCTTAAATGTTTGTCTTGAGCATTTTCAGAGTTTAATGGATCACCAGGATCTAAGGTTAATATTTTACCTGTAGCGTTATCAAATCGTACTTGAAAATCTGGAACATCAGCTTTTTTAATTTGCGGAATTAAAAGCTCAATACTTTTAATCGCATTTTCTCTTTTTATTTCAGCATCTTCTACAGTAGGTTGAGTTGCTATAAATTTAAGAATTTGAATACTAAATTTTTTAACCTCATCTTCAGAAAATGCGGTACCAGCCCTTGGAATTTCAAATCCATCAATCTTTTCTTCAATAAAAGCAATTTTTTTCTCAGTATTTTCTTGAACCTCAAAAATAGCTTCTTCAGTATTAGAAACCCCTAGGTCAGGTGTGTAAACATTATTTTTCTTAAGGGATAAAATTTGATCAATTTCTGCTTTAATTAAACGCTCTTTTGATTTAGGAGCACTCAATACAATCCACGGAGAATTGTTAATTCCGTATGCTTTTTTATTTACTCCACCTCCAAATGGAGTAAAATAAGTTTTATCAGTTAAATTTTTAGTTGCTGCTATTTCTTTTGCTTCTTTAAAAGATAGTTTACCCATATAATTAGATTTTTTAATGCTTTTGGTTTGTGATTTTAAGCAGAGTAAGCATCAAATTTTAAGCCAAATGAACAAATTTTAACATAATTCTTTTATTGATTTCTCTATGTTTTAACACTAAGACCTCCACTAAACATGCGTAAAATATTGATTTTTAGTATCTTTAAATTATGAGTAAATGTTAAATTTCTTTAAAGAAACTTATTGTGTTTAATCTTTTTATATATTTGTTAAACAAAAAATAAAATCCCACACATTATGAAACCAATTTTTTACAAATTAAGTTTTCTTATTTTTTTCATTCTTGTATCTTTTAAACCAACAGCAAAAGAATTTACAGGTCAAGCAATATATTTTTCTAAATCTAAAATGGAATTGGGACGATGGGGAGCAAGAATGAGTGAAGCTCAAAAAAAACAAATTCAGGAACGATTAAAGAATAGGTTGGAAAAAACATATGTATTGAACTTTAATAAAAAAGAGTCTTATTTTAAAGAAGAGGATAAATTAGATGCTATTTCTGGAGCAACAGATTCTTGGGGTAAAAATTTCGCACAAGGTGAACAATATAAAAATGTAAAAGAAAATGTATTAGTACAAAGCCAAGAATTTTATGGGAAAAAGTTTTTAGTGAAAGATAAATTACAAGTTATTAAATGGAAACTAGGAAAAGAATCAAAAAAAATTGGTAAATATTTGTGTTTTAATGCTAAAGCTTCAGTTCCAACATCAGAATTGACATGGTATAATTTTTCTTGGAGTGATTTAAGACAAAGTAAAGATAAAGAAGAGACTATTAAAATGACAGAAGTAGAGGCATGGTATACACCTCAAATACCCGTTAGTCACGGGCCTGCAGAATATTGGGGCTTGCCAGGGCTTATTCTTGAGGTGGGAGCAGGGAATACTATTATGTTATGTTCTAAAG
The DNA here is from genome assembly GCA_042093175.1 of Tenacibaculum sp. Classification (GTDB taxonomy): domain Bacteria; phylum Bacteroidota; class Bacteroidia; order Flavobacteriales; family Flavobacteriaceae; genus Polaribacter. The sequence goes on from JBELFC010000008.1 coordinate 30,433, forward strand.
TAGTTTTAAATCCTGAAGAAGAAATAATTATAGAAGCTCCTGAAAAAGGAAAAGAAATAACAAAGAGTGAATATCAAAAAACTATTAAAGGAAAAATGATTGAAATGAGAAATAACAGAGGAAGAAGAAGGAGATAGTTAAAATAAAACTTTTCATAAACCATAAGTCATTTCACATCATGAAAAAAGTATTTAGTTTTTTATTCCTTTTTACAATAACCAATTTTTACGCTCAAATTAATTTTCAAGGAATTGTAAAAGATAGTTTGAATACTCCTTTAGAGTTAGCAAATGTAATAGCTATAAATAAAGCTACAGATTTATTAGAATCGTATGGAATCACGAATACTGATGGATCTTATAAATTAGAACTAAAAAAGAATCAAACGTATAAAATTCAAGTTAGTTATGTAGGAATGAAAACTTTAGAAGAAGTTCTGGTTACTAAAGAAAGCAATATTGTTGAAAATTTTACTTTACAGTTAGATAATACTTTAGATGAAGTAGAAGTTACTTATGAAATGCCAGTGACTATAAAAGGAGACACTTTAATTTATAATGCGGATTCTTTTAAAAACGGAACAGAAAGAAAGTTAGAAGATGTTCTTGAAAAATTACCAGGGGTAGAAATAAATGAAGAAGGACAAATTGAAGTTGAAGGAAAAGTTGTAAATAAATTAATGGTAAATGGAAAAGATTTTTTTGATGGTGACACTAAATTAGCAACCAAGAATATACCTTCAAAAGCGGTAGATAAAATTCAGGTATTACGTAATTATTCGGAAGTTGGTCAGTTGAGTAGTGTAAGAAACAATCAAGATAATGTTGCTTTAAATATCAAATTAAAAAAAGGAAAAGAAAGTTTTTGGTTTGGTAATGTAACGGTAGGAGCAGGAACAGCATCAGAGGAAGAACTTTACTTAGTACAACCAAAGTTGTTCTACTATACACCTAAATATAGTATTAATTTTATTGGAGATCTCAATAATATTGGGGAGGTAGCATTAAATCGAAGAGACATTAGAGGCTTTGGAGGAGGTTTTAGAGCACCAAGTAGAAGTAGTGGAACAAGTATAAATTTAGGAGATAATAGTCTTAACTTTTTAACCAGTCAAGAGAATGCTTTAGAGATTGAGAATCAACTAGCAACGGCAAACTTTAGTTATTCTCCTAAAAAATCATTAGACTTAAGTGGTTTCCTTATTTATAATAGTAGTCAAATACTTTCTAAAGAAACAAGCTATGTTCAATATACAAACAAAGATTTGGGAATTCCAGATGAAGCTACTGAACAAACCAGTAATGAACGTTCAAATCAAGGATTGTTAAAACTGAGTGCTTCTTACAAACCTAATGTAAGTAATCAAGTAGATTACGATGTGATTGGAAGAATATCAAATGATAGACAAAATCAAAGCATATTTTCTACAGTAGTTGGTAATACAAATCAAATAGATGAAGTTACACCCTATAGTATCAATCAAAATATAAACTACTATTACACTTTAAATGAAACGAATATTTTTGCTTTAGAGGCTCAGCACTTAATCAAAAATGAAGATCCATTTTATAATGCTGTGTTAGTAAATGATCCTAATGCTAATGATCCATTTGATACAACAGCAAACGCTTTAGGTCTAGATACATCTCTAAATACATATAACCTTGCTCAAAACAGGCGTATTAAATCCAATCAATTAGATGCTAAATTAGATTACTATAATATTATTAATACTAAAAGTAATTTAAATCTTACATTAGGAACTATTTTAAGCAAGCAAGAATTTAATTCAACTATTTTTCAGTTTTTAGATGATGGATCAAGGTTTAATCCTACTCCTACAATCAATAATGGGAAGGCTAGTAATGAAATTGAATATAATTTTAGTGATATATATTTAGGAGTTCACTATCGCTTTAAAAAAGGAAAGTTTACTGTTACTCCTGGTTTTTCGGTTCATGCATACGGAAATAAGAATATTCAATTTGGAAAAGTATATGAAGACAATTTTTTTAGAATTTTACCAGACTTTGAAACCAGAATACAATTTAAGAAAAGTGAGGCTTTAACACTACGCTATGAAATGCGAAATCAGTTTACTGATGTAACTCGATTAGCTGAAGGGTTGATGTTGAATAATTACAATAGTATTCAATTTGGAGCTCCTGAACTTCAAAATGCATTATCGCATAATATTAGTCTTTTTTACAGTAGTTTTAATTTGTTTAATTACACAAATGTATTTGCAAGGGCAGCATATTCAAGTAATATTGATCAAGTAAGAAGTATAACAAACTTTGAAAATGTAATAAGAACCAGTACTTTTTTTAACTCTAATTTTGCAGATGAAAATGTAAATATATTTGGACGTGTACAAAGAACGTTTGGTAAAATAAGAGCAAGTTTAAGTACAAGTTTTAATTACAGTAAAATTAATCAGTTTATTCAAGGGATACAATCATTAAATGAAAGATACACTCAAAGTTATACACCTGGAATTCGTACAAATTATTTAAAAGCACCTAATATAAGTTTAAGATATCGTTATAGTGTATCTACAAACAATCAAGGAAGTCGTAAAACAACTTTTGTAACCAATGCACCTTCAATTGAGTTTGATGCCTATATATGGAAATCAGTTTCTTTTCGTACTAATTATTCATATACGAATCAAGACCTTGGAAATGGAGAATCACAGTCTTTTCAAAACTGGAATGCAACTCTTTCGTATAGAAAAAACAGAGATGCAAAATGGGAATATGAAATTAAAGCAACTAATTTATTAAATATAGATTCTCAAATAAGAAGTAGTGCTAATAATTTTTCAGTTTTTAGCTCAGAAACGTTTATTCAACCTCGCTTTATTACTTTTAGATTTATTTACACGTTATAAGTATAAAGTAGTTTTATTAATGCATTCTAATAAAATGAGGGAAAACCTAGTTAATAAAATCGAAACCTATCATGGCTTTCAAAATGAGTAACAATTTGGTGTTTTACTTTTCCACTTAGTTTGTCGTTTTTTATGACAAAATAAACAAGAGAGTTTTTAGTAGATAGAGGTTCAGAACGTATAACAGAAATTTCTAATACCAATTGTAAACTTGAAAGACTAGAAATAGAATTAATTTCAAGAGATAATTCATCTGAATAAAGAAGACCAATTGCGGCGTTTTGGAAAAATAAATTGATCATTTAAAGAAATAATTTACAAGTATTAAAATATTAAAAACACTGATTTTTGAGTATGTATAACTAAAAACAGATAAAATTATTTCTTTATAAGAGAGTTATATGCGTTACAAGGTACAACTAATCTAAAAATAAATAGAGATAAATAGTACTTATTAAATATGTGATATAATTGGTTTTGGTTATAAATTTAAATAGTGCTAGAGGGCGAAGTTTAAAATTTTATTAGTTAGTAATTAAATAAACAAAAAAACCTATTTGAATAATCAAAATAGACACCAACAAAATTAGTATTTTCGCGATTCAAAATGAATAACGTATGATTACTGTAGATCAATTAACAGTTGAATTTAGTGGAAAGGCTTTGTTTAGTGATGTATCTTTTGTTATTAATGAAAATGACAAAATTGCCTTAATGGGTAAAAATGGGGCAGGAAAATCTACTATGATGAAAATTATAGCAGGAGTATCTAAAGCTACAAAAGGAGCAGTAAGAAGCCCTAAAGATACAGTAATCGCCTATTTACCACAGCATTTATTAATGGAAGATAAATGTACAGTACGTGAGGAAGCATCTAAAGCATTTGAGGCAATTTTTGCGATGAAAAATGAAATGGAATCTCTAAATAAACAGTTAGAAACACGTACTGATTATGAATCGGAAGAATACATGAAAATTATTGAACGTGTTTCTGATTTAGGAGAAAGTTATTATGCGTTAGAAGAAGTAAACTATGAAGCTGAGGTTGAAAAAGCGTTAAAAGGATTAGGTTTTAAGCAAGATGATTTTGAAAGGTTAACTTCTGAATTTAGTGGTGGTTGGAGAATGCGTATTGAATTAGCTAAAATACTATTGCAAAAACCTGATTTAATTTTATTAGATGAGCCTACTAACCATGTTGATATTGAGTCTGTAATTTGGTTGGAAAACTTTTTATTGAATAAAGCGAAAGCGGTTGTAGTAATATCACATGATAAAGCATTTATTGATAATATTACTAATAGAACTATTGAGGTTACTATGGGGACAGTTCATGACTATAAAGCTAATTATTCCCATTATTTAGAGTTACGGAAAGAACGTAGATCACATCAGTTAAAAGCATATCAAGAGCAACAAAAAACAATTGCTGATATAAAAGGGTTCATTGAACGTTTTAAAGGAACCTATTCAAAAACGAATCAAGTAGCATCACGTGAACGAATGTTAGAAAAAATTGTTCCTATTGAAATAGATGAGGTAGATACAACTTCTTTAAAATTACGCTTTCCACCATCTCCTCGTTCTGGAGATTATCCAGTAAAGGTTGAGAACTTAACTAAAAGATACGGTGATTTAACAGTATTTAAAGAAGCAAGTTTTTCAATTGCACGTGGAGAGAAAGTATCTTTTGTAGGAAGAAATGGAGAAGGGAAGTCAACCATGATAAAAGCTATTATGGGAGAAATTGATTTTGAGGGAGAATGTGGATTAGGACATAACGCTAAAGTAGGTTACTTTGCTCAAAACCAAGCTTCGTTATTAGATCCTGAGTTAACTGTTTTTCAAACGGTAGATGAAGTTGCAGAAGGAGATGTTCGTACACAAATAAAAAATATTCTTGGTCGTTTTATGTTTGGTGGCGAGGATATTGATAAAAAAGTAAAAGTACTTTCTGGAGGAGAAAAAACACGTTTGGCGATGGTTAAGTTATTATTAGAGCCTGTAAACGTATTAATTTTAGATGAGCCTACAAACCATTTAGATTTACGTTCAAAAGATGTAATTAAAGAAGCATTGTTGCATTTTGATGGAACATTAATACTAGTATCTCACGACCGTGATTTCTTACAAGGATTATCACAAAAAGTATTTGAATTTAAAGACCAACGTGTTATTGAGCATTTTGAAACTATTGATGCTTTCTTAGAACGTAATAATATCAAAGCTTTAAAAGAAATTGACTTGTAAAAAATAATTCTTTTTTATATAAAGAGTAAGTTTATGTAATACCTCTATGTAGGTTATTTATTAAGTATTGTGTTACTTGATACACTTCATTGTGTCTTAAAAATGTGTTCAACCTGAGCATATAAACTCATGTTTTTTTACCTAATTAATTCCTTTTGTGTAAAAACATAGTTGTTTTAACTGTATCTATCAGTATTTCAGCGATTTGTTGTTTTTTTTATTCGTTGAAACTTATAATTTTAAAAAATGTAAATCAAAATATAGTATGCATTTAAAATTAAAATTATGAGAAAACTAGATTTAACTGCTATTCAAAAACGTAATAATTATAATTTACAAGAAAAGGCGACATCAACAAACTTAAAAGAAGAAGTAGAGGATTTATACACTATTAAATTAGATAATATTGATGCATCAAAAATTCAAGAGGTAGGAGGTAAAAATGCATCTTTAGGAACTTTAATTCAACATTTAAGACCATTAGGGGTTAAAGTGCCAGATGGTTTTGCAGTTACAGTTTTTACTTACAAGGAATTTATAAAGTATAATAAATTAGAAGATAAAATAGCCAAATTGTTAAATCAAATACCACAAAACAATATAACAATGCTACATACAAATGGAGCAGCTATTCGTAATTTGATTTTAGAAGGTAGATGGCCTGAAAATATAAAAGAAAAAATAAAAAAATCATACAATATTTTATCAAGAAATTATAATAGTATATCTATAGATGTAGCAGTTAGGTCTTCAGCTACTTGTGAAGACTTGCCAGAGGCTTCATTTGCAGGACAACAAGAATCGTTCTTAAACATACTCGGAATAGATTCAGTTTTAATTGCTATTAAAGAATGCTTTGCTTCATTATTTAATAATAGGGCAATTTCTTACAGGCAATCTTTAGATATTGATACCTCTAGTATTGGAATTTCTGTTTGTATTCAAAAAATGGTACGGTCTGATCTAGGTGCTTCAGGTGTTGCTTTTTCAATTGATACCGAAAGTGGTTTTAAAGATATTGCCCTTATAAATGGTGCATTTGGATTAGGAGAAAGTATTGTTCAAGGAAATGTTTCTACTGATGAGTTTTTAGTGTATAAACCACTATTAAAAAATGGATTTCCTTCTATAGTAGAAAAAAAGATAGCCAGAAAAGAAATGAAGTTAATATACAATGAAGACTTAACAAAAACAGTAAAAGAAGTAAAAGTTCCTCAGGAAGAGCAAACTAAGTTTTGCTTGTCTGACATCCAAGTTTTAGAATTATCTAAATGGATTTGTTTAATAGAAGATCATTATACAGATTTTTATGGTAAATGGTGTCCTATGGACATAGAATGGGCTTTAGATGGAGTATCTAATTCGTTGTACATAGTGCAAGCTAGACCAGAAACTGTGCACTCTAATAAAAAAAAGGAAAACTTTATTTCTTATAAATTAACGAAGAAAAATGACAATAAAATTATAGTTAAAGGTATTGCTGTAGGAGATGGAATTGGCCAAGGAAAAGTAAGAAAATTAACTAGCATGGATGAGTATTATAAAATAGTTGATACTAACCCTTTTCAAAAAGGGGATATTTTAGTTACAGAAATGACAGATCCTAACTGGGAACCGCTCATGAAAATTTCAGGAGGTGTTGTAACTAATAGAGGAGGCAGAACTTGTCATGCTGCTATTGTTGCAAGAGAAATGGGAGTTCCTGCTATTGTTGGTACTATTAATGCAACTGAAATGTTAGAAGAAAAAACAGAAGTTAGTGTATCATGTGCTGAAGGTAATGTAGGAAATGTTTATGAAGGAATTGTTAGTTATGAGGTAGAAGAAACTGATATTAGTAAGTTACCAAAAATTAAAACAAACTTAATGCTTAATGTAGGGAGCCCAGATTTAGCATTTAAGTTTTGCCAAATTCCAAATTCAGGAGTGGGGTTAGCAAGAGAAGAGTTTATTATAAATAATTATATACAAGCACATCCTTTAGCATTATTAAAACATAAAGAATTAAATGACAATATACTTTCTAAAAAAATAACAACTTTAATAGAAGGGTATAAAAATGAAGAAGAATTTTTTATCGAGAAATTATCTTATGGAATTGGTAAAATTGCAGCTGCTTTCTACCCTAAAGATGTAATTGTGAGACTTTCAGATTTTAAAACAAATGAGTATTGCAACTTGTTAGGAGGAAATCATTTTGAACCAACAGAAGAAAACCCGATGTTAGGATGGAGAGGTGCTAGTAGATATTATTCTGAATCGTATGAAAAAGCTTTCGGATTAGAATGTAAAGCAATAAAAAAAGTTCGAGAAAAAATGGGGTTATCCAATGTAGTTGTTATGATACCTTTTTGTAGAACTGTTGAAGAGCTTAAAAAAGTATATGAAACTATGGAAACCTATGGGTTAAAAAGAGGACAAGATGGGTTACATATATATTTAATGGCTGAGTTACCTTCAAATATTATTATGGCAGAAGAATTTTCAGCTTTTGTTGATGGTTTTTCAATAGGATCAAATGATTTAACACAATTAATTTTAGGAGTAGATAGAGATTCAGAATTGGTAGCACATGTTTATGATGAAAGATCTCCAGCAGTTAAAAGAGCTATTTCTAATTTAATTAAAACAGCAAAAAAAACAAATACTAAAGTAGGAATATGTGGACAAGCACCTTCTGATCATCCAGATTTTGCTCAGTTTTTAGTTAAAGAAGGTATTAATTCCATATCGGTTACTCCTGATTCTGTTTTAAAAACATTAAAATCTATAGCTAGTATAGAAAAGAAAAAAATATAATAATTATGATGGCAACTACTAAAAAACCATTCTATTCTTTATCTAAAAATTTACATCAGTACCTAAAAAAGTACAGCCGGTTACATCTTAAATTGTTGACTTATGATGAGTTAGTATTGTCTTCAAGAGTAGATAAAGAATATGAAAAAACAATAGAAAACTCGGTATGGTTAAGAGTAAGATTTAAAGAAAACTATAAAGAATATATACATTTTCAATTAAAAAAAATTTACACAGCTTTAATGTCTGACGGCACTGATCATTGTATACAATTTTTACGTTTAGATAGTGTAGATTATTGTTGTTATGGTAATTCTAATCCTTTTCGAGTTAAAATAAAAAATGTATTGAATGATAACTTTATTTATTTTTATGTAAAAAAAATGGATGCATCAAGAGTTTATGGGTTAGAATTAGAACACCTTCTTTCTCCTGATAATGTTAATTTTTTAGCGCATTCAAATACTTTGATAGAAGAGCATATAGCTGGCGTTCCAGGAAGTGTTTTTATAAAAAATAGACTTTCAAATTGTTCTGAATTAGAAAAATCTCAGTTGGCCAAGGAGTTTGTGAAATTTAATGAGCGTTCGTTAATTCGACTTTTAGGAGACATGAGGTCTGATAATTATGTGGTAATACCTACTTATGATTTTGATAAAAAAGTATATAAAATAAGAGCTATTGATTTCGATCAACAATCTTATGAAGGAGATTATAAAAATTATTTACCTCAGTTTTTTAAAGAAAATAGGTCAATGGTAAGTTTGGTGAAAAAAAGCTTAACAAAAGGAGCAATAACCCAATATAAACAGGAAGAGAGGTCAATCGTTTCTAAAAGAATTTTTAGTGTAAAATATAGAATAGAAAACTTATTACATTGTATGAGGGAAGATGCTATTTCTAACCCATATAATATTAAAAAATTAAGTCTTTATTTTTATAAACTAACTACTGATGTTGAGTTTAAAGGAATATCTAATATGGGAGTTTTATTAGAACGTGTTCTTAATAGAATAAAAGAAATGAATTAACTTGGTAATAATTATAACCTACCACATATTAATTAATTCAAGGATTCCATTTTTTATACCAGTATAATAATTTCCTTGTTTAAATTCAGGGATTATTGTTTCATCGATTACTTTTTTACAAATTTCATTAGTTAAAATCAATTGAGTATCGGTACCAGTTACAATGGTGATTTTTTTACAAGATTTACAAAGTAATATTGTAAGACCATTGTTTTTTTCAGAAGTTCCAACACCCCAATAGTTTGATAAATCAGTAGCGTATTTTTGAATATCAGTATATGGAGTAATACTGTCAATAGTTACAAGTACTATTTGTCGTGTTGTTTTTAAATTATAGTTATTAATGATGTCTGATAGTTCGTTTATTTGAATAGTAGTAAATAGGTTATCGTAATCATTAATAATTAATCCTTTAGATTTAGTATTTCTAAATTTCTCAATAGTTGAGAAATCAAATACAGTCGTTAATTTTTGACCTTCAGTATTTTGAATTAATTTTTTACAAGACTGTAAGTTGAAAATTAAAAAAAGGAAACATATTTTAATAACAGCTTTCATGGTGTAGCATTTTTTTGCTAATTTATATAAAAAGATATTAGAACTTGAAAATTGTAATAGTTAGTATCGTTTATTAATTGTTTTACCCATAGTACTTCTTAAGGTATTTTGCTTGATTTTCAAGTTCAGGGAACAAGGTAGACTCATTAATTCCTAACACATTTAATTCATTGATTATATTTTCTTTACTGTCATTGTTAATGTTGAAATCTACACCTGTTGAATCAAGATTTAGTATCCATTCATTGGGTATTTTTGCTGGCTTGGTTTTATAACCGTCAATACCAAATATTAAAAAAGCACCACTTTGCTTAATTATCCTGTTATTGCTCTGTTTTACTTTTACAGCAACAACTCGTTCAATGTCTTCAGGATTGATTATTGATTGAAAGTAAGATTTCTCTTCTTTAATTTCGTGAATCAAGTATCCTATTTCGTCATTAAACTCTTTAGTACTTAAATCTCTGATTTTTTCAACTGAAAAAGAGCTAGGTCTTTTAGCAATGTTAGCAATAACACTTACGGTATCACTGTCGTAATATTTAATATCTTTCTTAGGTACTTTAAAAGCAACTACTTTCCCATCTCTTTTCCCTTTACTACTACTTGCAAAGTATAAAGCAACAAGCGGATTGGTTGTAATATCCAACAATCGCGTGGGCAAACCATAGTGTTGCATTTTTACTAGTTTTTCTAAAGCACTTTTTTCATTTAAAAAGTCTGAAGGAGTTCTTAAAATAAATTCTTTAAATAATTTATTTTCATTAGAAATTAATCTTTTATTTCTATAAATACTTGGTTCTAAACCATAATTCAAATCAGAGTGCCCCCTGAAAAAAAGCTCATAGTTCTTCATTTTTGGAATATTCTGTAATTCCTTTACAAAATCTGCTATATTTCCTATTGCCATTTAGTTTAGGTATTTATAAATAATTTACATGCTTAGTTTAAGCATCTAATTTAAGGAATTACAAATCGAACAAAAAACTTAAGAGCATAGTTTAATCAAGTAATAAATTATCACATTTAAGTTTAGTAAGAAGGACTATTGTAAAAATATTGAAAATGTAAGAGATTTTAACTTAGTACTAGTTGCAAAGGATGTCTTCGTCTTATATAAAATGAAGCAAGTTACTTAATAACTTCAAAAGCTAATTTAGGTAATTTGTAAACAATGAATATTTTATTAGTTTTGCTCAAAATTTTAAAAAACAACTATGAAACAGTATTACTTTTTAGTACTAGTATTTTGCTATGCTTCTTTTTTAGCTGCTCAAAATGTTTCTATTCCTGATGCTAACTTTAAAGCATATTTGGTAGGAAATAGAACAATAAACACTAATGGAGATAATGAAATACAAGTGAGTGAAGCGAAAGCACATAATGGACTTATTTGGTGTATGAATAAAAATATTACTAACCTAACCGGTATTGAAGCATTTACTTCATTAACAGAATTAAACTGTTCAAATAATCAATTAACAAGTTTAGATGTTTCAAAAAATGTAGCTTTAAAAAAATTGTATTGTGATAATAATAAACTTACGAGTTTAAATGTTTCTGGAGCTACTGAATTAAATAGGTTAAAATGTCCTATAAATAAGTTAAGAAGTTTAGATGTCTCAAAAAACATAAAACTTACTTGGCTTGATTGTAATACAAATCAACTTGCAAACTTAGATGTTTCAAAAAACACCCTATTAGAAGGATTAAGTTTTTGGCAAAATGAGCTTACTGCAATTGATGTTTCAAAGAATATTGCTGTGTATTTTTTAAGATGTTCAGATAATCAGTTGACTAGTTTAGATGTTACAAAAAATGCGGCATTAGATAGATTATGGTGTAATAAAAATTATATAAAGAGTATTGATGTTTCTAATGCAAGTAAATTAACTTGGTTGAATTGTACAGATAATAAGTTAACTAGTTTAAATATAAAAAACGGGAACAATAGCAATATGATTATGTGGGCTGATACTAACCCAAATTTAACCTGTATTCAGGTAGATGATAAAAATACAACAAAACCTAACTGTAATAAAAATGGGAATGCTGGCTGGTGTATAGATAGTACAGCTAGTTATAGTGAAGATTGTAATACTACATCTCAAAATGTAAGTATTTCTGATGCTAATTTTAAAAAATACTTATTAAGTAATACTAGTATTAATATAAATAGCGATTCCGAAATTCAAATAACCGAAGCTGAAAGGTTTACAGGAACAATTGATTGTTCTTTTAGAAGTATTAGATCATTAAAAGGTATTGAAGCTTTTATTAATTTAACGGGGTTAACTTGTTGGGGAAATCAATTAAGAAGTATAGATGTATCTAAGAATATAAAATTAACTAATTTACAGTGTTTTAGAAATATAATAACAAATTTGGATGTTTCAAAAAATAAGTTACTTACAAAGCTAGTATGTTCTGATAATTATTTAACAAGCTTAAATGTTTCAAATAATATTGCTTTGACTGAGTTATTTTGTTATAGTAACCAATTAAGTAGTATAGATGTTTCTAAGAATGAAGAATTAATAAATTTATACTGTTATAAAAATAGGCTGAGAACTCTTAATGTTTCTAGTAATAAAAAGTTAAAGGCATTATCTTGTTATGAAAATCAATTAACAACTCTAGAAGTAAAAGGTGCTACAAATTTAGTTAGTTTATATTGTATGAAAAATCAACTAACCAGTTTAGATGTTTCTAATAATAAATTAGTTCAAAATTTAAATTGCGGAAATAACAAATTAGTGAATTTAAATGTTAAGAATGGGAATAACGGTAGGATAAGAACCATGTTTGCTAATAATAATTTAAATTTAACATGTATTAAAGTAGATAATAAACAAGCTACTTACCCTTCGTGTTATACTGGAATAAATTATAGAGGTTGGTGTAAAGATTCTACAGCTAATTATAGTGAAACTTGTAGTACTACAGCGAGTATTGATGATGTTTTTACTCAAAGAATTTCAATAGCTCCTAATCCAGTAAATAGCAAGTTGTCTATTAATCTTTCTAAGGTAGATAAAATTAAAAGTATTAGTGTATTTAATATCTTAGGAGAAGAGCTAATAAAAAGTAAAGAAGTGATTATTGATTTCACAAATTTACCTCGTGGAATCTATTTATTAAAAATAGAAAATACCAATAGTAAAGTGGCTTTAAAAAAAGTACTAAAAGAATAAGCTCGATTCAAAATAACATAAAAAAACTCCAATTGGAGTTTTTTTATGTTTATAGAAGAAATGAATTTTCTTGGGCTATAATATTTACAGTCGTTAACTGTAACACATTACAGAAAAGCTGTACTTATAAAAGTATGTAAACCTAATCAAGCAAAATATAATATGAAAAATAAGTTTTTCAGAGCTCTAGCTCTAGTGATTTCATCTGTACCATTGTGTGCACAAACCTATATTACAAATGTTATAGTAGCTGATGTAGAAAAACAAAGACTAGTATCTAATCAAACTGTAGAAATTACAGATGATATAATAACCTCGATTAAATCTAGTAAAAAAATAAAAACACCTTCTAAAGGAAAAATAATAGATGGAACAGGAAAATTTTTATTTCCTGGGTTAACCGATGCTCATATCCACTTTTTTCAAAGTGGAGGACTCTATACACGACCAGATGTAATAGACTTGCGTAAAGAGATGCCTTATCATAAAGAAATAGAAAATTCTCACACTAAAATGGAGAATAAAATGCAACGATATTTACAGAATGGGATTACAAATGTAATAGATGTTGGAGCAACGTATAATTTATTAAAAGCAAGAGGTAAGTACAAGCAAAATAAGAAGAGTCCTTCTGTATACATGACCGGGCCTTTGATAACTACATATTTACCTAATGCCTATAAAAACTTGAAAAATGATGCACCTTTTAATTTGGTGAAAACTAAAGAAGATGGAGTTAAAATGGTAGAAGAACAATTAGCATACAAGCCTGATTTTATTAAAATTTGGTATATAGTTGGTGCTGATGGACTATCAAAAGAAGAAAGTGCACGAAAAAATTTACCAATAGTAAAAGCAATTATAGATAAAGCTCATGAAAATAACTTGAAAGTTGCAGTTCACGCTTCCCAAAGAATTACTGCTCAGTTGGCAGTAGAAAACGGATGTGATTTTTTAGTGCATAGTGTTGATGATGAGGAGTTAAAAGATGATTTTGTTCAGTTGTTATTAAAAAAGAAAACAGTTCTTTGTCCAACATTAGTAGTGTATGATGGTTATATGAATACATTAGGACAAAAGATAAAAATGAGTCATCATGAGTTAGAAAAAGCAGATCCTGATCAATTAGGGTCGTTACTTGATTTAAAGCATTTACCAGATACTTTACTAATAAAGAATTATAAAAAAAGAGTCAATTCTAAAGCAAGTATTGCTCGCTCTAAAAAAAGTAGGTCAATAATGATGACTAACCTTAAAAAACTGTCAGATGCAGGAGTTTTAATTGCTACAGGTACTGATGCAGGAAATATTGGAACGTTACATGCTTCTTCTTATTTAGCAGAGTTACAAGCCATGCATAAAAGCGGTATGAATAATTGGCAGTTAATAACTGCATCTACTATAAATGGAGCTAAAGTTCTTAATAAAGAAAAGGAATTCGGAAGCGTTAGTGTTGGAAAAAAAGCAAACCTTATTTTGTTAGACGCCAACCCTATTGAAAATATAGAGAACATAACTAAGATAAATAAAGTGATAAACAAAGGAGAGGTTTTTACACCTTCTAAAATACTTCAAACCACTCCTGCTGATTTAGCCCAAAGGCAATTAAACGCTTATAATTTAAGAGATATTGACGCCTTTTTAGAACCATATGCAGATGATGTTGAGGTATATAATTATCCTAATCAATTACAATTTAAAGGTAAAGAAACAATGAGGAAAGGATATGCTCAAATGTTTAAAAACACACCTAACTTACATTGTGAATTAGTTAGTAGAATTAGTCAAGGAAATATTGTAATAGATAAGGAGCGTGTTCAGTTTGGAAATAGAATCTTAGAAGCAGTTGCTATATATCATATTGAAAATAATAAAATTAAAAAAGTTTACTTTATTCAATAATTTTAGAGTAGTTATTTATAAAAGATAAAAGCAAGCCTTATTATAAAGATATGGCTTGCTTTTTTATTTAATACTTTCAAGATGTAACTTATGTTTTCCTGTTGTAAGAACTAATTTCTTTTCAGTTAATTCGATTACTTTAAACTGTTTGATTTGACCTTTTACATTAATTTTTATAATACTATCTGAGCTAGTCCAGTTACCTGTTAAATTACTACCAATTTGAGTTATCATTTTTACTTTATGGTTAGCCATAAAATGATATGCCATTTTTGAATTGATAGGAATATCAACATAAGTGTACTTATTTTCTACTACTTCTATTGCTTTTTCCATTTTAAGAACTTTCCAGTTTTTAGTAATCAATTTATCAAGGCTAGAAGAACATGAAGACAAAATAAATAAAAATAACAGTATAAATTTCCAGATTACGTTTTTCATTCTAGATTACGTTTTTGTATGATTAGTAAAATAAATATGAACTCTTAATTGAGTTGCAAAACACTAAAATACAGTAATTAATAAATTATCAGAATAATAAGTAATAAATACTATTGCTTTAAACGAAATAAAAACATTAAAAATGTGTTAAAATTTATTTAGTATTGTTTGTTCTAAACAGATGTATAACAGATTGTTGATTGTTGTTTTTGGTGTTAAAATAATTAGGAATTGTAAAATAATATTATTTCATTTGTGCCCACAAAAGTTAAATGAAAAAATGTGACTAAAATTGCTAATATGTGTCGCATTTCAAGTAAATGTTATTTAAATTAAATTTAATAAAATGAGAATATTAAAGTTCATTATCCCTTTAATTGCTTTTTTGAGTTTCGTAAATGTACAACAAGCAACTGCTCAAGAAACATCAAAAGAAATTAGAAAAAAAATTGGAAATTTAGAAGAAGAGATTCGCGTTAACGAAGAAATGTTAGTAAGCGGAATTGATGGTTTAGAAAGAATTAAAAAAAGATTTTCAAATACAGAAAAAACTAAAAAGTCTACACGAAAAGAAATTGAAAGAAAACGTAAAATTTTTGCTAATGTTCAAAGTAGATTAAACACGTTAGATAAAAAAATAAAGAAGCAAAAAAGAACTTTAGTTAAGTATAAAGAAGACTTAGGAAAAAAAACAGCTAAAAAAGGAGTAACAAAAGTAGCTAAAGTTAAAACTAAAGTAGAAAAAACAGCATTTTTAAACAATGAACAAGAGTTAGCTGAGCGTCAAGAAAGACTTAAGATTGCAAGAGAGAAGTTAGAAAAAGAAAGAAAAGAAAGAGAAGAGAAGTATCGTAAAGAACAAGAAGAACTTTTAAAAGAAGCTGAAAAGTTAAACAGACTTGATAGCGAAATAAAAGTTGCGAAAGAAAAAATTATTAAGCAAAAAGAAGCGATTAGAAATCAAAAAATTGAGGCAAATCGTGATAAAATCAATGAGTTAGAAGATGATATTATCGTTAACGAAGAAATTTTAATTAGTGGTTTAGAAGGTTTAAAAAGAGCACAGGCTAAATTAGCTAAAGTTAAAGCTGATGATAATGCTACTCAAAAAGAAATAAATAGAAAAGCATCTATTGTTTCTAAAATAAACCAAAGGTTAGATAAAATAAAAGCTGAAATTCAAGAGAAAAAGGCAGCAATTGAAAAATTGAAGAACCCTTAAGAATATAATAAGTTTCATATAATAAAACACCATCAAAACGTTGATGGTGTTTTTTTTATGTAACTAGTACTACTAATTATAGTAAACTTATGTTTATATATAAGTTTTAGTATTTAATAAAAAACGCTCTAAATATTTATTTAGAGCGTTTTTTTAAAAGGTATTATTTTTAGGTGCTTAGAATACTAAATCCTTAATTCGTTGTTTAATTGTTTTCTTAATGTCTTTAGGATAACTTCTGTCACCATGAAACACATCTGCCATAGCTTCACTAAACTGCTGACCGAATTTTTTTAGTAAAATATTTCTAACGGTTTTTTGTTCGTAAAACCATTTAGAAAGCCATAAACCAGTTTTAATTTCTGGTAATAAACTTTCTTCTATTTTTTCTAAATATAACTTACCAGCAAGCTCATTATCTTTATTACTTTCAAAAATAGCTTCAGCAGCTAATTTACCACTGTAAATAGCATTAGAAATACCTTCAGCCGTTATAGGGTCAGCAAAACCTGCAGCGTCTCCAATTAAAAAGACATTATTTTTTACAAAACCATCAGTACGAGGAGATACAGGAATTTGAAACCCATGTTGAGATTCACTAATTACATTTGTAATACCAAGTGTTTCCATATATTCTTGGTAAAACTTTTTTAAATTAATCTTAGTTCTTCTAGCAGAAGCAACTCCTATAGATAAATGATTCTTCTTAGGGAAACTCCATGCATATCCATAAGGAATTGCATCAATATCAAAACGAACTTCTTTTGATAAGCGTTCAAAATCTTCATCAGAAACTTCAACCTCATATTCTAAAGCTGGAATTAATTTTCGAGTATCTTCTTTCCAACCAGCCATTTTAGCTGTAGGACTTAAAGCACCATCAGCAGCAATTACAAAATTTGCAGTAATATTACCTTGCGATGTTTCTAAGGTGATAAGATTATCTTCAAAAGACAATCCTTTTAACTTATGATTTTCTAATAAAGTAGCTCCAAATTCTTTTGCTTTTTGAGTAATAAGATTATCAAAAGAATCACGCATAATCATAGAAATAGTAGGATCTTCTCTATGAGTTTTAAAATGTAATTTTTCTCCTAAATAAATATCAACAGTATGAAATTCTTTTTCAACTACTTCGTCAATCTCAAAAGGTAAATTTTTACGTCCTCTAAAAACAAAACCACCACCACAAGTTTTATAACGTGGTAACGTTTCTTTTTCTATAATAACAGTTGAAATTCCTTTTTTAGCTAAATGAAAAGCTGTTGAAGCGCCTGAAGGGCCACTACCAATTACAGCTACATCGTAATGTTTCATAAGTTTTTATTTGGTGCAGGCAAAAATACATTATTTTTAAAAATAAGAACTAAAATTACCAATTTAAACGACTCATAATAGGGTAGTGGTCAGAAAGTTTATTGTCATTGTATGTTTTAAACTGATTTATAGTAGCACTTTTATCAGTGAAAATAAAATCAATACGCATTGGATAAGTATAACGAAAGGTTTTACCAGTACCTAAGCCACTTTCTATAAAAGCATCTTTTTTGTTTTTGGCTAATTTTCGATACACCCAAGAGTATGCAGTATTATTAAAATCACCACACATAATTTTTTTACCTTTCCAACTATACTCATGTTGCATAATACTTTCGGTTTGGCTTACTTGTTTTTTAAAACCGTTAGATAAACGTTTGAATAAACGTTCAGAACTTTTCTCGCCAAAGTTCTCTTTATTTGGATTAATTTTTAGCGATTCTAGATGTGCATTATATATGCGAATAGTATCCTTATTTTTTACAATATCAATAAAAATTGTATTGTTAGCGCTATTTTTAAAATTTAAAGAACCCGAATTAACAATAGGGTGTTTTGAATAAATTGCAAGTCCAAATTTGTTCGTTGCAGATTTTGTTTTTATATATTTATAAGGAAGTTTAATATCTAATAAATCTGATTGATAAAATTCTTGTAATGAAATGACATCTGGGGATTCATTATTTATGAATTCATAAATTTTTTGCTCTGTAGTAACATCATCATTCCATTTGTAATAATTAAACATTCTTACATTATAACTCATCACTTTTAAATCATTAGTAAGAACTACTTCTTTGTTTGAGAACTTTAAAAGAGGAGGAGCAACAAACCAACCTATAAGTAAAACAAAAGCAGATAAAAGTGTGTTTTTATGAAGTTTAATTAGCCAGTAAATAAGGAATCCTAAATTAGTTAGTACAAGGAAAGGTACAAATAAACTAAAAATGGTTAATGCGGGTACTGTTTTTGGTGAAATGTATGGTAGTAAATAAGATAATAGTAAAGCGGTTGCTAGTATCGAATTAATAAAAAGTAAAAGAGGGGTTATAATTGAAAGCTTTTTCACACAAATAAATTTTAAAAGTTATGGTCTTATAGTATTTCTTTGGGGAATTCTTAATAAAGAGTGATTTAGTTCTTTCCTTGTTTAAACAAAAACTCTTTTTCTTCTTTAGAAAGTGTTTCGTATCCTGATTTACTTATTTTTTCTAAAATCAGATCAACTTCTTGTTGTGTTTTAGATTTACGTTTTGTTGCAGTAGAGTATGTTGGTTTTTTACCAGATTTATATACTGTTTTTAAAGGTTTTTCTTTTCTTTTAAATAAATCGGTAAAAGGCTTAAAGATACTAATTTGTTTATTACTAGCGTATTTTACATACATAAAACCAAATAAAGAACCACCTAAATGAGCAAAATGACCACCTGCATTACTAACGGGTATTTGAATAACATCAAGAGCTACCCATACAGCAGCTATATACCATAGTTTAATATATCCAATTAAAGGGAATTTAATTTGATAATTAGGCATATAAGTGGTAATACCAATCATAATAGCAGAAACTCCAGCTGATGCACCTAGAAGTACACTTCTATCAATTTCTTTATTGAATACAGGGAAATAATTATAGCTTAAAAGAAAAATAACTCCTCCAAAAACAGTTCCTAACAAATAAAAATTAAGTAAATCTTTTGGAGTGAAATATTGTTTGAACAAATCACCAATATAAAATAAAGCTATTAAATTAAATAATATGTGTAGAAAATCAGCATGTAAAAAACCGTAAGTAATAATGGTCCAGGGTTTTGATAAAAAATCATTAAAGTTAGCAGGTAAAGCTAGCCATTGAATCAAAAAATTTGTTTTAGATTCAAATAAAAAACTAAAAGTATTTACAATAAAAACGCATAAAAATATAGCTAAGTTTATATAAATCAATTTTTCAATGATGCCTGCGTGTTTAAATCTATGTTTTATGTTTTCTAATATATTATTCATCTGATGATTTTATAAAACTTTGTAACCAAGTATAAATAGCAAACATTACTATGGGAATTAAAATGGAAATCTTTAAGTCAAAAGTAAAGTTAAATATACCTAAAACAAAAATAATAATACCATACCATAATCCAATGTTTTTTATATGGTTAAGACTTTTTTGTAAAGAATGTGTAATAGGAATAATTGATGCAAGTGTAGCTATAGTAAAAAATAATAGGTAATAATTTGTGTCAAAAAAGTAGTATAGTATTATTGAAATAATACCTAAACTAGATAAAAAGATAAAAGCAAATGCAGCATTTGTGTCTTCTTTAGTTAATAAGTACTTACTATAAGAATTAGTAAGTAAGATAGCACTTGATACAGGAGTAATTATCCACGATCCTAATACGAATGTAAAATATAATAAAGCAAGTATAGGAATCAAAAAAGAAAAACCTAACTCTTGACTAATTTTTTCAGAAAATCTATATAAAATATAAATTCCAATAATGAAACCCCATTGATATTTTGAACTTTTGTTTTGTATCCAAAAAGAATATTTTAAAAAAGAGCGATAAATTAGATTCTTTGCTTTTATAGATTCAAGCATTCCTTCTTTTGCATATTCATCATTAGGATCTTTTTGTAATGCTTCTTTAAAATGTATGTTAGCTTTTTTATGGTCGCCTAATTCTAAATTTGTCCAGCCAGCGTTTGCGTGAGTAAAATAATCTTCAGGATTATCTTCTAACGTATTTTGTAGTGTTTCAAAAGCTTCTTCTTTTCTTTTTAGTTTAGTTAATGCTTTTGTTCTAGAATTAAGACATATTGAGCTTTTTGGATCAATATTTAATCCTTCATTAGCAGTTGCTAAAGCTTGATTAAATTGTTTTTTTGTTAACTCTATTAAAGATTTATAACCAAAATAAGTTGCTTCATATGGTGCTAGTGTAATAGCGTCAACAATGTGTTTGTAAGAAAGATCAATTTTTTTAGTTGAATAAAAATAAATAGAAAGTAAGTAATGAGCTTCATCACTTTCAGGATACTCTCCGAGGAGAGATTGAGCTGTTTCTTTTAAAGAATTTAATTGGTTTAATTGATAAAAGCATAAAGCTAAATAATACTTAGAATAAAAATCATTAGGATCTTCCATTAAGGATTCTTTAAATGATTTTAAT
>JBELFC010000009.1:0-47884 GCA_042093175.1 Tenacibaculum sp.
AGCTACGAACATTAAACTATACCATCTAATGCCAAAACCACCTATTTTAATAATCTCAGGATTCCAATCCCATACGATAGATAAAAAACTCATGTATTTTTAATTTAATTTTTATATTACTACGAACTGAATAAAATTACTTTTTTATTTCTCTTGTAATAACTATTCTTTATTTTTTTTTTCTGGTACTGGATCATACCCACTTCCACCCCAAGGATGACAACTAAAAATTCTTTTTAAAGCCAACCACCCACCATAAAACAACCCATGCTTTTTTAAAGCCTCTATTGTATAGTGTGAACATGTAGGAGAATATCTACATGTAGCAGGTGTGAATGGTGAAATCGCTGTTTGATAAAAACGAACTAATAAAATAAACGGATATGCTAGTATTTTTTTCAAACTAATTCCAATCTTTTTTTAACAACTCATACCTTCTATCAGTACAGTTATCAGTTTCATTGTAAAATTCTTTTACTGGTTTAAAAAACTTAGCTAAAACTTTATTAGAAGCTAGATTTTCTACCCAAACATCAGCTGTAATCTTTTCAAAATTTAAACTATTGAAAGAATAATCTATCATTTTTTTAGCTATTTCGGTAGCGTATCCTCTACCCCAGAAATCTTTTCTAAAACGATACCCTAATTCTCTATCTCCTATTTCATTTGTTAGAAAACCTACCAAACCAATTAAATCCTTTTTATTTTTCTCAAAAACACCTAAAAGACTTATACTATTCCCTACAATATCTCCATTAAAAGAAAGTGCCACTTGAAATTTACTTTCAATATTATCATCTGAAGGTTTACTTTGAGGAATAGCGTTAATTATTTCTCCATCAGTTAACAACTCAACAAATTCATTTTTATGAATCTCTTGTATAGCTGAAACTATAAGTCTTTCGGTTTGAAAAACCATATCTTTTTAATTTATTGAGAAACTAGTTCCATCTCTTCCGTCTTTCAACTGAATTCCTAATTCTAATAATTCATCACGAATTTGATCAGACAATGCCCAGTCTTTATTTTCTCTTGCTTCTTTACGCAATTTAATAAGTAATTCTACTACTCCATTAACTTTATCTGAACTTCCTTGAGCGACCTCATTCATTAAACCTAATACATCAAAAACAAATGCATTCATAGTTTTCTTTAACTCTAATAAATCTGCCTCAGTTAAACTAGCCTTTTGCTCACGGATTAAGTTGATTGTTTTAACTGCTTCAAATAAATGAGAAATTAAAATTGGAGTATTAAAATCGTCATTCATTGCAGCATAACATTCTTTTTTCCAGTCTTGAACGTTAAAAGTAGACTCACTTTTTGCTTCAATTTTATCTAAAAAATTAATAGCATCCATTAATTTTCCATGACCTTTTTCAGAAGCTTCTAGCGCATCACTTGAAAAATCTAATATACTACGATAATTGGCTTGTAAATTAAAAAAACGAACAACACTTGGCATAAATGCTTTACTTAAAACATCGTTCTCTCCTGTTAAAATTTCATTAGGCAAAATATAATTCCCTGTAGACTTAGCCATTTTTTGGCTATTTAACAACAACATGTTTGTATGCATCCAATAGTTAACAGGTGATTTACCACTACAAGTATGAGATTGCGCAATTTCACATTCATGATGTGGAAATTTCAAGTCCATTCCACCTCCGTGAATATCAAATTGTTCTCCTAAGTATTTTTTACTCATAACAGAACATTCTAAATGCCAACCAGGAAATCCATCACTCCAAGGAGAAGGCCAACGCATAATATGACGCTCATCAGCTTTTTTCCATAAAGCAAAATCTTGAGGATTTTTTTTATCAGACTGCCCGTCTAAAGTTCTAGTGTTATGTATAGCATCTTCAATTTTTCTTCCAGATAAGATACCGTAATTACCAGTTTCGTTGTATTTTAATACATCAAAATATACAGATCCATTTACTTCATAGGCAAATCCTTTATCCATGATTTCTTTAACCATTTCAATTTGTTCTACTATGTGGCCCGTTGCTGTTGGTTCAATACTTGGAGGTAAAAAATTGTAGTTTTTTAACACGTCATGAAAGTCAACTGTATAACGTTGAACTACTTCCATTGGTTCTATTTCTTCTAAACGTGCTTTTTTAGCAATTCTATCTTCCCCTTCATCTGCGTCATTTTCTAAGTGACCTGCATCAGTAATATTACGAACATATCGTACTTTATACCCTAAATGTAAAAAATAGCGATATACTACATCAAAAAACATAAATGTTCTTACGTTTCCTAAATGAGCATTACTGTATACAGTTGGCCCGCAAACATACATCCCTATCCTACCTTCTATTACAGGTTTAAAAAGCTCTTTACTTTTTGATAATGAGTTGTATACTTTAAGTTGATTTTCTTTATATAATTCCATAGAAAAAGTGACTATTTACAAATGCTAAATATAGGCACTTTATGAAGAATGGCGAAATGGAATTCTAGTGAAGTTTTAAAAAAAATGTTAAGAATAAACAAAAACTATTCAGTAATTGCTAACTGAGAATATTTACCTTCTATGAATATTTTTTTATTCTCAGATTCTATTAAAAAAGTTCCATTAATATTTTTACTTCCCATTTTTTTAAGAGACACTGTAATTGGTGTTTTTTGAGAATTCATTAAAGGGTTTTCTTTTATTTCAAAATTAAATTGTTGGTTAACTCCTGAAAGATTCAATGAAGCTTTTGCTGACCTCAAGAACATTTTAAACTGACCATAATCTGTATGAATTTTATCAATTATCAAATCTCCAAACTTATGAACTAACTTAACATTTTTATGTACATCAACTATCCTAATATCTGACGATTTAGAATTTACAACTGTATTAGTAACCGATGCTATTGTAGCATCGGTTACATTATTTAAAAACAATGTACTTGTGTTTAATGAATTTATGTTTACTGGTGAAAACGAAATATTCAATTTACCTCCATTTAAAGCTTCAGCCTTAAAATTACCGTAACTTACTTTTCCGTTTGCCTTAGTTTTAGGTAATTTAACCTTGCAATGGCGAGTATTTAAATTAAATGTAGCATTCTTAGGAACCTTTACTTTTATTTTTTTTACGATTTTTACTTTCTTTCCATTTATCATTAAATCATTTCCTTTACTATTCGTAATGTATGAATAACTTAATTGGGTATTTTTAAGTTGTTTTCTTGCTAATTCTAATGCTTTTTTTACTTCAACTCTATTAATTTCCCTCAATTCTTTTCTTGCTTTCGCTAAAGCTTCTCTTTTTTCTACACGTTTCTTTTTTAATTCCTTTGCACGCTTTTTTAATACTTTTTTTCTTTTTTCTTGTTTCTTTTTAAACTCTTTATATTCTTTTGTTTTTTTAAATTTCTCCCATTCTTTTTTTGATTTTATGGTAACATTATTCACTCCATCTTTCCATTGAAAAAAATAAGTATCTCCATCTTTTGAATATTTATCAAAATCAAATTCGATATTTTCAAGTCCTTTCATAGCGTCATCAATATCTATATTAAAATCTTCCAAATCTATTTTTGGGATCATTAATAAGTTATGATCATCATGGTTACTTAAATTGTAAACTGTTCCTTGGGGAAAACTACTATTACCAGAAGAGTTATAAAAAAAGATATTATCATTTCCTATAGAATGGAAGCTATTACTGTTTGCTTTTATTTTAACAGTACTTTTATTCCCTAACGCTTCAAAGTTCCATCTTTTTAAATACTTTTCAGCTTCTTTTTTCCCTATACCTTCTATTTCAATAGTCGCTTCTACTGCTACTTCATTTTTATTCCATGTAGTTACCTCTATTTCTGCATTTGAAGCATTAATATCTATTTCTACATCTTTATTAGTGTAAAATTTTTCATTAAACTTTTTTTCTACTTTCTGAGCAAATAACGAACTTGTTATCAGTAATAGAAAAACACTTATTTTAAATGGTTTGAGTGTCATTTTGATTTGGATTTTTAAATTCATGTAATTGTTTTTGCATACGTTTTAACAGCTGTAAACGCATTTGCAGATTTCCAATCAATGCATTGATAGTATCATCGTTAATTCCCTTTTTATTGAGCTCTTGGGTTAACGATTTATATTCTTTAGCTAATACCCCTAATTGAGTTAAGTAACCATCAAATAATTCTTTATTTTCTTTTGTTAATTCTAACTGACTTAATTCGTAATTAATTGTATTTATGTAATAGGATTCTATTGTTTTTAATTCTGGAGATATGCTTCCTAAACTAATTTGCGAATCATTATTTAACTCTACTGAGTTTGTTATTTTTGGTAACTCCTCTCCTTCAATGTTTGTTTGGAAAAATTTAATTCCTACTCCTACTAACATTACTAATGAAGCAGCAACATATAACCACTTATAGTTTTTTTTGTTGCTTGGTTTTTCGTGTAATTCACTTAATAATTTTTGCTGAAATCGTTCACGATGTTTCGATGATATTTTAACATTATTATTCGTATTATTTTTTAATATATCTCTAATATCTTTATCCATAATACACGCTTTTTAATTGTTCTTGCACCTTCTTCTTTCCTCTCATTAAATGTGTTCTAGAAGTAACTTCTGATATTTCTAAAATCTGAGAAATTTCTTTATGATCATATCCTTCTAATAAATATAAACTTAACACAACTCTATATTTTTCTTTTAACTTTTCAATACTACTAACAATATCTTCATAGGATATATTGGCTCCTACATGCCAATCATCATTATCTTCGATCGAAGTTACTTCTTCATTTATAGAAACTAGTGTTAACTTTCTTTTTTTTAACCAATCAATACTTTGATTAATTACAATTCTTTTTAACCATGCTCCAAAAGCAACTTCCTCTTTATACAAATGTATTTTTTTAAATGCTTTTATAAATGCATCTTGCATTATATCTTCAGCTTCAAAAGAATCTTTCACATACCTCAACGCAACTGTATACATAGCTTCATAATACAAATCATACAACTGCATTTGTGCCTTTGCATTATTTTGCTTACAAGCCTCAATAATAGATTGATGTAGCTGTTTAGTTGGTTTCATTTTTAATTTCTTGCCCTAAAGACGATTCTTTTTTAGGAGTGTTGCATTTTAGCTAAAAATTTATTTTTAAATTTACATTAATAATTCGTTTTTACTTTAATGATTAAAAAAAACAAATCAGCACTCTCTGAAAAAGATGGAGTTTCTCAACCTGAAACTACCAGCAAAAAATCTGCTCAAAAAATTAAATTAAACAGAAGAAAACAAACTTCTGCTAATGAATTTATAAAAAACATCTTAGCTGGTGATATTACTTTTTTAAGTAGAGCCATTACCTTAATTGAAAGCACTAATCCAAAACACCAAAAAAAAGCCAATGAAATTTTAGATGCTTGTTTACCTCATGCCAATAATTCTGTTAGAATTGGTATTACTGGGGTTCCAGGTGTAGGGAAAAGTACTTTTATTGAGTCATTTGGAAAGCATTTAACTTCATTAGGTAAAAAGGTTGCTGTATTAGCTGTAGATCCAAGCAGTTCTATAAATAAAGGTAGCATTTTAGGAGATAAAACTAGAATGGAAGAATTAGTTACAGATAAAAATGCTTTTATACGCCCTTCTCCTTCTGGAACTTCATTGGGTGGTGTAGCTCAAAAAACTCGAGAAAGTATTATTTTATGTGAAGCAGCTGGTTTTGATAGTATAATTATAGAAACTGTTGGCGTTGGACAATCAGAAACTGCTGTACATTCTATGGTAGATTTTTTTTTACTTTTAAAATTAGCTGGTGCTGGTGATGAGCTTCAAGGAATAAAACGTGGTATTATTGAAATGGCAGATGCAATTGTTATTAATAAAGCCGATGGAGATAATGCTAAGAATGCTAAAATTGCCAAAGTTGAATTTTCTAGAGCACTTCATTTATATCCTCCAAAAGAAAATGGATGGACTCCTAAAGTTTTAGTAGCAAGCGCTCTTAAACATCAAGGAATTGATAGTATTTATCAAATGATCAATGCTTATATCTCTGATGCGAAAACCACTTCTTTTTTTAGGTCAAAAAGAAATACTCAAAATAAATATTGGTTATTAGAAACCATTAACCAACAATTAAAAGCAAATTTTTACAACAATCCTGAAGTTTCAAAATTACTAAATGCTGAAATTTCAAAATTAGAAAATGGAAAAACATCACCATTTAGCGCGGCAAAAAGATTATTAAATATATAAACTATAAATACTTGTACTAATAAAACAGCTTAAAACACAAACAATGAATAACATTCAAAATAACGAATTAACATGGGGTGATTTCACTAAGGTTGAAATGCGAATTGGTACTATTATAAGTGCAAAAATATTTAAAGAAGTTAAAAACCCTGCTTATAAAATGCAAATAGATTTTGGAGAATTTGGAATCAAAAAAACTTCAGCTCAAATAACAAAACTATATACCCCTGAAGAGTTAATTGGTAATCAAATAATTGCTGTTATTAATTTTCCTAAAAAACAAATTGCTACCATGATGAGTGAGTGTTTAGTTTTAGGTGGTATTGGTGACAACAAAGAAGTTACTCTAATTGCTCCAGAACGAAAAATTAAAAACGGAACAAGAATAGGATAAATAGAATCTTTTAATAAAAAAAAATGATTGCATTAGAAAACGAATTTTTAATAATTCAATTAACGGAATTAGGTGCTGAGCTTACAAAAATATACTCTAAAGAAACTAAATTAAATTATTTATGGAATGGTGATGCTACTTTTTGGAAACGACATTCTCCTATTTTATTTCCAATTGTTGGTAAACTAAAAGATAATACCTATAAAATAGATGGTAAATTTTATGAATTACCTCAGCATGGATTTGCTAGAGATTTAAATTTTTCCATCATTAACAAAACTACTTCTAAAATTACTTTTGAGCTTTCTTATTCAAAAGAAACACTTACAAAATACCCTTATAAATTTTCACTTCAAATATCGTATGAGTTAAAAGAAAACCAAGTAATTGTTATTTATAAGGTTATTAATACAGATGATAAAAACATCTTTTTTTCAATAGGCGCTCACCCTGCATTTAATTGCCCTTTAGTTGAAGAAACTTCTTTTAATGATTATTATATTGAATTTGAAAAATCTGAAACACCTACTCAACTATTTTTAAACCCAAGAACAGGATTTAAAAATACTACTACTAAAAAAGTAAACCTTGGAAAACAGATTAATTTATCTTATAATCTATTTAAAAACGATGCTTTAATGTTTGAAAACATCGAGTCTAAAAAAGTTTCTTTAAAATCTAAAAAACATAACCATGGAATACATTTACATATTCCTGATTGGAAATATTTAGCTTTCTGGACAAAAAAAACTGGTACTCCTTTCATTTGTTTTGAGCCTTGGATGGGCATTGCTGATAATGAAGATACGGATCAAGTATATTCAACTAAAGAAGGAATTCAAGAACTTTCTGTAAATAAAACCTATGAAAATGAATATCGTTTTGAGGTTTTTTAAAAAATTCAATTAATTATACTCACTAGGATTTTTACCAAAATATTTTTTAAAAGTTTTATTAAAATGACTCGAATCAACAAAGCCTATTTTTTCTGCTATTTCTGACATATTTAATGTTGTTTGTTTTAATAAACGCTCAGTTATTTTCATCTTCGTATTCATTACATAATTCTGAATGGAAATACCAGCTTCTTTTTTTATAAAAACACTTACATAATTAGGAGACATATTAAACTCTTTTGCTATTGTTTTTATTTTAATTTTTTCTTTATCTAGTATGTTTTGACGTATGTAACTTAATATATTTTCTATTCTTTCTTTCTTTGAAAGGATTATATTATCAGATACATCAAAGCTTGCTTTTATATTCCTTGAAACAATAATAAGTAAAGCACCAAATAATTCAAGTAATACATTTCTACTATAAACAGATGTGTTTTTTATTTCTGTTTTAATTAGTTCGTATAAAGTAAATAATTGTTTTCTATCAACATCATTTTTCACAATATTCCCAGTAATGGTATTAGTATGAAAAATTAAACTCTCTACTTGGTTTTTCCAACTAGTATTAGAAAAAAATTCTGTTTTTTCAATAAACAACTGCTCAGTAAACTTAATAATTCCAAATTTAGTCGTTTCAGAAATTAAAAACTCATGCTCATCTTTAGGAGTTAAAAAAAACAAATCTCCTTCTTTATAATTAATTATACTTTCATTTAGTACATGTTTCCCTTTTCCTTTTAAAATAAAAGTTAATTCAAAAAAATTGTGTTTATGCCTAGGGTGTCCCCACTCCTTTTCTGATATAAATTCAAGAAAATCTAACGATTTTTCTATATGAAACCTTTTTGCCATAAAATCAACATAATTATACAAATATATAATGATTTTATACAACATAATCACAAATTATTCAGCATAGCTTTGTTCTAACAAATACTAATACAAAGATGGAAACTACTTTATTTACACCCTATAAAATGAACGATATCTTATTAAAAAATCGTTTTTTAATGGCCCCTATGACACGTTCAAGAGCTACCCAACCAGGTGACATTCCTAATAAATTAATGGCTACTTATTATGGACAGCGAACTTCTGCTGGTATTATTATTACTGAAGCTACTCAAATTTCTTTACAAGGAAAAGGATATGCTAAAACTCCAGGAATTTATACCCCTGAACAAATTAAAGGATGGAAATTAATTACTGAAGAAGTACACAAAAAAGGAAGTAAAATATTTATACAATTATGGCATGTAGGTAGAGTATCAAATTCAAGAGTAAATGGATTACAACCTATTGGCCCATCTTCAAAAATAGCCAAAGAAACCAATGTCTATATTTTTGATGGTGCTTCTAACGGAGATGCTACTTTTATTCCTCTTGAAGAACCAAAAGAAATGAGTATTAATGATATTAAACAGGTTATTAAAGAGTTTAAAACAGCAGCTAAAAATGCTATAGAAGCTGGATTTGATGGTGTTGAAATCCATGGCGCTAATGGGTATTTAATAGATCAATTTTTAAGAAGTAACTCTAACATTAGAAAAGATCAATATGGAGGATGTAAAGAAAATAGAGTTCGTATTTTAAGTGAAATAACTCACGCAGTGGTAAATGAAATTGGAGCTGATAAAACTGGAGTTCGCTTATCACCTTTTATAAGTTTTAAAGACATGAATGATCCGGAGATTTTAGAAACAATAATGTTAGCTACAAGAAAGCTAGAAGAAATAGGTATAACCTATATTCATTTATGCGAAGCTGATTGGGATGATTCTCCTCAAATTCCAATCAGTTTTAGAGAAAAATTAAGAAATACATTTAGTAGAACTATTATAGCTACTGGAAATAAAACTCCAGAAGAAGCTAATGAATTACTACAAGAAAACTTGATTGATTTAGTTGGTTTTGGTAGAAGTTTTTTAACCAATCCTGATTATCCATTAAGAGTTAAAATGAATGCCAAAATGA
The DNA here is from genome assembly GCA_042093175.1 of Tenacibaculum sp. Lineage (GTDB taxonomy): Bacteria > Bacteroidota > Bacteroidia > Flavobacteriales > Flavobacteriaceae > Polaribacter. The sequence continues at coordinate 9,504 of JBELFC010000009.1, forward strand.
ATGATATTAGTGATACTCATACACTATTTGGAGGTGGAAATGCTAGAGGATATACAGATTATTCATTTCTTAAAGAATAAAAATTTGTTATTTATTAATTACTAAATCCAATGTTTTTTTACGTTGGATTTTTTTTGTTTCTGTTTCAATAAATTTAGAAATAAAATACACATCTTTTGGATGCTCATATTTAGATGAAAATATATTTTTACCAAAATCTAACAAACACTCATTCCCTTCAATAATTAAAACCAACTTTTCCCCTAAAACAGTATCAGGAACTCCTGCTACAAAAAAACGCTGTGATAAAATTTTTGATAATTTTTCTTCTATCACTTCTGGATGTAATTTTATCCCACCAGAATTAATAACATTATCATACCGTCCTAACCATTCAAATTCAGTTTCAGATATTAATTTTACTACATCGTTTGTTGTTATTACTTCGTCAGATACTTTTGGGGCATTTATTACTAAACAACTTCTTTCATCTTTTTGTACAATAACCTCAGGTAATGTTATATAATGTAATTCGGCACTATTCCTTTTATCTAAACTTGAAAAGTTATTTAATTTTTTCACTGCTATATGCGTGATAGTTTCAGTCATACCATAGGTAGCAAAAACCTCTGTAGAGATTCCTCGTATTTTTTTTGCTAAATCACTTGAAACTACTCCACCACCAACTATCAATTTCTTTACTTTATATATTTCAGATAAAGATGCCTGCAACTGCAAAGGTACCATCGCTGAAAAATCATAAATCTTATTTCCATTTTTAAGAGGGTTAGATTTAGGACTAACAATATCAATATGCCAGCCTAAAGTTAATGCTCTCACCAACATCATTTTACCTGCAATATAATTAGTAGGCATGCATAAAAGCGCTGTTGTTTTTTCTTTTAAATTAAAAAAAATTCCAGTAGCTATAGCAGAATTACGCATAAACTCCTTCTTCAATTTTATAGGCTTAGGGGTACCAGTTGACCCAGAAGTTTTTACTACAATATGATCTTCATTATTAAACCAATCTAAAAAAAAGCAATTACTATCTTCTGATAAAGTCTTAGAAAACTCTAATAATTCATTTACATCAGTAAAACTTTGACCATTTAATTGAAAATCGGTATTCATATTAATTTACCCCCTGAATTTCTTCTAATACTTCTTTACTTATTGGAGCACTTATCCTTCCAAAAAGTTTTTCTTTCCAATTTTTCCATCCATATTTTTTAGTAAACAATAATAGCATTAAAGGATACAAAACAAATACTGGTAGAAACATCTCCAATCCAACAGAAGGCTCAGACGTATCTACAAATAAGGCGTTAGTTTGAAAAACTGTCCAATCTGTTGTTACAAAAAATGCAGCTACGATATTATTAATGGCATGTAATCCTAAAGCCAACTCAGTTCCTTCATCCATTAGTGTTGTTATTCCAAAAAACAACCCTGTTCCAATATAAAACACCATAGAAATAGCCCCTAATTTCTCAACTTCAGGATTTGCTCCATGCAGCAAACCAAAAGCTACTGACGTTATAAGTAAAGGAAGCCATCTATTTTTCACTAAAATCCCTAAAGCTTGCATAAAATAACCTCTAAAAAGAAGCTCTTCAAAACTAGTTTGTATTGGTAAAAACAAAAAAGATATCGCTACTAAAGTAAAAAAAGGCACAGCATTAAAATTCCAAACATAACTTTCTGGTTCTAATAAAATTCCAATCCCAATTACTGATGAAGAAATAATTCCCCAAGTAAAAAAACCAAACCAAAAACGTTTCCAATCAATTTTTTTTCTACTTGTTACTATTGTTTTTATAGCTCTTTTATGTACAAACTTGATTCCTATAAACAAAAAAAGTAATCCCAAAGCAAACATTAGTATCATCATAAACAAAAACAAATTTTTATTTATATCTAATGTCATAAAATTATCATTAGCTGCCTGAGTAAATTCAGCAACATCAGCTGAATGGAGGATTGCTGTTAATGCTAAAGGCATTACACCTAAAAGTTGCCACCCAAAAAAAACGATAAAAATAACAAGTATATACAAATACCATTTATTTTCTCCTTTATATGCTTGCTGTATAAAATTCATATTCTATATTTTAAAATTCCATTTTTTGTTAGTAACATATTGTAAACTTCCATTTTTCACTTCTAAAGGACTCTCAAAATTGTTCGTAAATAAACTTCCAGTTCCTAATCCTTGGGGTAATGGATTATTTAATGTATACGTCCATTGAGCTATAGCATTCAACCCTATATTACTTTCTAACGCGCTTGTTATCCAGTTACCAGCGTTGTATTTTTCTGCTATCTTAATCCATTCATTACTACCTTTTATACCACCTACCAAACTTGGTTTTAAAATAATGTATTGTGGTTTTATAGTTTCAATACATTTTTGCTTTTTTTCTTCTGAAAAAACGCCAATTAATTCTTCATCTAAAGCAATTGGCAAAGGTGTTTTTTCACATAAGCTAGCCATTTCTTGCCATTTTCCTTGTTTAATAGGTTGCTCAATAGAATGCATTTTTAATTCAGATAATCTTTGCAATTTATCTAATGCATTTTCAGGTTTAAACGCTCCATTAGCATCAACACGTAGTTCTATTTCATTAGGAGAAAACTCTTTTCTTATCGATTTTAACAATGCGATTTCTGTTTCAAAATCTATTGCGCCTATTTTCATTTTTATGGTAGTAAAACCTTGTTGCAACTTATCTTTAATTTGTTGTTGCATAAATGTTTTGTCTCCCATCCAAATTAAACCGTTAATAGAAATTTCACTTTTCCCTTCAGTGAAATTTGATGGAAATAATTCAAAAGGGTTAGAACTATTTAATGATAGAAATGCTTGTTCAAGTCCAAATTGGATAGATGGATATTCAATTAAGTTACTTAAGAGTTTTTCTACCCCTAAATTAATGTTTGCACATGCCCACTTTAATTTTTGTTCATAATCAAGAGTATCATCTATACTCAACCCTCTAAACAAACCACACTCTCCATAGCCTTTCTTTCCCTCTTTTTCAAGAACTATAAACCACGTTTCTTTAGTTCTTAAAACGCCTCGTGAAGTTCCACTTGCTTGTTTAAAATTTAACAGGTACTGTTTATAGTTTGCTTTTATCATTAGTTTTTTTCTACAAACTCTTTAAAATTAGTAAGATATTGTTGGTCTTGTTCTTGTAACTTCCCTTTTACAAATGGTAACATACATCCTAAAATAAACCCTGTACTTTTACAGTTTGCCTTTAGCTTAATTATAGTATTACCCTCATTACTTTCAAATATATAGTCGTCTGTTTTAAGCATTCCTCCTCCATTGAACATTAACTTTACTTTTTTATTCGGTTCATATGCTAACACCTTTTCTTCTAGAGTCATTTCTTGACCTTGACTTATCACCGTAACTGCGTAGGTACTACCTACCATTCCATCAACTTTATTAATTTCTTTAATAGATTTAATTTCAGGAATCCATTTTGATAAATTTTCATCATTATTAAAAATAGCAAAAACTTCTTCTACTGGTTTATTAATAGTTACTTTAGATTCATAATTTAATTCTTTAATTATTAAACCTGTAGCAAAAAAAGCAATAGACAATGTTATGATAATTCCTAAAATAATTTTTACTGTTTTCATGATAGTACTATTTATAAATTTATATTGTTATAGATTCACCTATTGCTAACAAGGTTAATTCTTTGTCTTTATTTGAAAATTGTTTTTTAGCATCTTCTGTATTTATTTCTATTGGAGGAAATGTATTAAAATGACATCCAATAACTTTATTACATTCTACTAAATCACATGCTATAATTGCATCTTCAACTCCCATTGTAAAATTATCACCTATTGGAAAAATAGAAGCTGTTAATTTGGTAGTTATTGGTATTAATTTCATATCCATTGTTACTGCAGTGTCTCCTGCAATGTATAAAGATTTATCTCCAGAACTAATTACAAAACCTCCTGGTTGACCTCCATAAGTTCCATCAGCAAAAGATGAAGTATGTATTGCATTTACATATTTAGCAGAAAATTTATCAGTTTTAAATGTACCTCCATGGTTTACAGGATGTCCTTTTAAATTCTTTGCATTATAATACATTACTATTTCGTAATTAGAAACAATAGTGGCATCCGTTTTTTCCGCTATCAATTCAACATCTAATACATGATCTTGATGCGCATGCGTCAATAAAATATAATCAGCTTTTATCATTTCAACATCTATATGAGATGCTTGAGAATTTCCTGTTATAAAAGGATCAACTAGTAAATTTATCCCATTTATTTCTATCCCAAAACAAGCATGTCCGTAAAAAGTAATATTCATTTTTTTATTTTTTTCTTTTATTTCTCCATCTTTTAAACAAATAAAAAACTAGAGATATTAATAATATGAATGGCCAAATATTAATTATAAAAATTAAAAATGTTTTTAAATTTTTAAAACCATTTTTAAAAGCTTCAGAAATATTTTTACCAAAATTAGTTTGACTAGAAATTGTTTTATAAAAAGTGATATTTAAAGTAGAGAATGATACTTGGTTTTGTAAATATTTTAGTTTTCCTTCAGCAACTTCAATATCTTCTCTTAATTTACCTATTTCTTTTTCTACTTCTAAAATTTCTTTTACGCTTTTAGCCTTTTTAAGAATTTCTAAATATCTTTTCTCTAACTCTTTTTTATTTTTTAATCGAGCTTCTACATCTAAAAATTGTTCAGTAACATCTTTAATTCTAATATTTTTTTGATCAAAACTCTCAATTCCTTCAGAAATATCTTTTAGTAAAGTATCAAAATTAGTGGCTGGAACCTTTATATTTATTACTGTACTTTTTCTATCAGATGAATTATACTCATTATCCGTTGAAACATATCCGTTATACTTTTTAACAGCTTGAAGAATTTTAGCTCTCGTTTTTTTCAAATAAACTACTTCAAATTCAATAGAACCATTTTTAATTAATTTTCGTTCCTTTGAAGGAGTTTCAGAGGAAACTTTTTCTTCTTTTAAAATATTTCCTTGTACAGAATAATCTTCATTCAAAGCAATTTCCGAATAACCATAGCTTATTTTTTCGTTATCCTTACAACCAACAATAAAAATAAATAAGACTATTAATTTTAAAATTGTTTTCATAAACTCGTTTTTGTTTAAATTTACAAAACTTGTCCGAAACCAAAAAGGATGGCAAATAAAAATGTGCTTAAAGCTACTTTTTTTAACTCTCCGTCTAATAACACTTCTTCTTTATTTTTCATCACAAAATATAAATGTTTCATTAATGGAATATAAGCTACTATAAATAAAAATTGAAATGGTGATTGATATCGTATTACTGTATATAGAAAAGCAAACAAGAAAGAACTGATTAATAAACTGTAGTGATAATATTTTGCTGATTCTGCTCCCATTTTAACTACCAAAGTGTTTTTATTTGATTTTGCATCATTCACTCTATCACGCATATTATTTAAATTCAATACTGCAGTACTCAATAAACCAATAGTAAAAGCTGGTAAAAAAACAGCTACATTTAATTCTTTAGTATATAAGAAATAGGTACCTACTACTGATAATAATCCGAAAAAAACAAAAACAAAAACATCTCCAAATCCGCTATACCCATAAGCAGATTTACCTACTGTATATTTTATTGCTGCTATTATAGACGAAACCCCTAGCACAAAGAAAATTACAGAATATAAAAAATTTTCTTTTCCAAAAGCCTCATAAATAAGCAATAAAGCGATCACTAACGTAATAATCGCAGTAATAATCATTGCTCTCTTCATCTGTTTAGGTGTAATTACTCCAGATGAAACCATTCTTGCTTCTCCTTTTCTATCGCTATCAGTTCCTTTAATTCCATCTCCATAATCATTAGCAAAATTAGACAATACTTGAAAACCTATGGTCGTTAAAATTGCTAACCAGAAAATTCCTGATTGGTATAAAGGTATTCTTTTTACAGATACCGTTGAATTAAAAAAAGTATCTTGAACAGTAATAAAACTATCATAGCTCCCTAAAAATGCTCCAACAATAATTCCTGATACTGATAATGGTAAAGTTCGCAGGCGTGCTGCTTTAATGTAGTTTTTCATTTATCCAATATAATTTCCAAAGATAAATATTTACACATAAAAAAAGGAAGACTATATCTTCCTTTTTATCATTCCTTTTTATTTTATTTTATTTATTTATCATCACATCGAAACTCACCTTTTTCCCTGGATGATCTATAACAAAAGTTCTTTCTTGAATTAAAATATTATCTCTGAACATCTGTATATCAATTGAGTAATTACCTAAGTTTTTAGTAGCTTTGTCTTGATATTCTAAAGCTAAACTAGCAACAAAATTAATTTCTCCATTGTATGATTTCTTAAAAGGTAAACTTCCAACATCATACGTATCATCAAATTTAAAAAAACCTGACTCAATAAATACTGTTCTTATTTTTGCCTGATGATTAGTATCATTACTATTTACTTTAAAAGTAACTGATGAAAAATCACTTTCATCTAACGAGAAATCTACATCGTTACATGAAAGAAGAAATAAACACAGAAGGGTGTAAAAGTATTTCATTTTGTATATTATTTTGATTATTAGTTTTCACTAATAACAAAGTTTATACCATAAAACATATACATTAAGAGTACAGTACACTTTTAAGAAAATTTTATATATTATATAAAAATAACCTACTCTAATGAAGTCATTTCAGCTTTAAAACTCGGTTGATATTCTATTTTTTCTTCCTTTTTTCTATACTTCCATATTATTTGTCCTAACTGAAAAATAATCTTAAATGAATCTTTCATCGATAATTTTGAACCATCAACATGAATCCATCTTTTTAAAGGTTGTTCACATATCATTTTTTTAGCCTTCTCAAGACTAAAAGTTTTTCTTAATCGAATAAACAGTTCTACATCAAACAACCATTTGGTTAAAAACTTTTCACTAAAAAGTAATCTTACCACATCTTTTCTAAATATTTTAGCACCACATTGAGTATCTTTAATATCCATAGATAAGATTTTTCTTATAATATAGTTTATCATTAAACTTATAAGACCTCTAGCAGAATCTTTAGCAATATTTGCTCCCATTCTTTGAATTCTAGAACCACTTACTATCTTATAATTTGAATTTTCAATTGTTACCACTAAATCTTCAAAATCATTAAAATCAGTAGATAAATCTGCATCTAAAAACCCAACATAATCTAAAGCTTTATAACGTTGTAAGTACAGCATTCCTTGTCTTACTGCTTCAGCTTTACCACCATTTTTTTCACAATTATATATTGTTATATAATCTTCTCTTCCTACTTTCAATTCTTCTAAAACCTCTAAAGTTCTATCAGAACTTCCGTCATTTACAAAACATAAATAATACCCTGAATAATTATCTAGAACCTTTAAAAATTCATCTTTTAATAATCTTTCTTCTTCATTATAACAGGGAATAACAACACCAACTACTCTTTTCTGAATAATTATATTTTCATTAAAACTTTCATTCCCTCCTTGCACATCTGGTGCTCCAATAAGCCGTTTAGTTCTTACACATATTTCATTTAAACTAATTGGTTTTTTCATGTAATCGTCAATTCCTAGGTCAAAGCCCATAACCACATCATTGTTATCAGTACTCCCAGATAACATCATTATTTTTGCAGTTGATTTTTTATTCTTTTTAATATGTTTAAGAATATCAAATCCAGAAATTATAGGCATATTAATATCTAATATTACAAGATCAGGGCAAAAAGAATCAAATATTTTAATTCCATTAAATCCATTTGTTTCTGTTTTCACTTCATAGCCTAATTTTTTTAATCTCTTTTCAATTGGTAATAAAACTAATTCTTGGTCATCAATAATAAGTATTTTCATGTTTCTTTTTTTATAGGGACGGGTTATATTTATTTTTACTAATCAAATTTTTATGTTAAATCTACTTCACTAATAATAGTATTAAACGTATCTAAATACATTTGTGCTATTTTAGACATTGGGTATTTGGTAGCTGCTTCATAATTGGCTTTTCCTAATGACATTCTGTAGGTATCATCTTTAATTATTTTATTTAAAGCCGTAGCTAAACTACTTGCATCTTCAGTTTCAAAATATTCTGCTTTATATCCTTCTTGTTCAGACAACGTTGCTAAATCATCAATGTTTGGCATTACAACTGCTCGTCCATAACTACCTGCTTGATGCAATACCCCTGAACTACCAGTTGTAGAAGTATAAGGAAAAACAACAACACTACTTTCTTCAAACAACTTAGGAACAGCACTTTCTTCAACATACCCTGTAAAAATAAGCTTAGGCACATGCTTAAATGTTTCTTTTACTTTTTTTAAATATCCAGGAACATTTGGATTATCTGTGCCAGCTATGATAATTTCTAAATCTATTTCTTGAGTTGCCCTTAGTTTTTCTACAGCTTCAATTAACACTTCTACTTTTTTATAAGTCCCAAATTTCCCGAAGGTCATTATTTTTTTCGGTCCTTCAGGAATACTATAAGAAGGTTCTGTTAGTTCTTCAAAAGTACCATGAGGTATACATTTAATATTTGTAGCCTTGTATTTATCTTCTATTATTCCTACATACTTATTAATTGTTACAGTAACAACATTTGCTTTTAAAATAAGCTTTGTTAAAACTGTACCTATAAAATTATATACAGAAGCAAGTGTTTTATTACCAGTAAAACCAGCTTTATTCAAATCTACCTTTTCTAAAATATTATGTAATAATACTATAGTAGGTATTTTTTTTATTTTAAAAATATAAGGTAAGGTTAAGCCTAATGCGGCAGGAATTTTTTTATCCCCAAATTTCATGAACTGCAAATTAAGCAGAACAGCATCTGGTTTAGTTTTTTTGATAGCTCTAGTTATAGTTAAAAAGTTCGAAGCTTTATTAAACTTCCAACATTCTACTACAGATATCTTACATCCTTTTTCTTTAAAATCAATAATCTTAGCTTCTTTCGTAACATCAGTTAACAAAATAAGCTCAGTTATTTCTTTTTTAACTCTAAAATTTTTCACCAAGTAGTAACCATATTCATTTAGAGTTACCTTACTTGGAGGATAAGCAGTTATAATTGCTAGTTTCATAAATTATTTATAAGCATTTGGTTAATGACAAAACAAACCGAACGTCCCCCTATAAATCAATTATTTTAAACATAAAAAATATAACTTTAATATTATGAATATACTCAAAATAAGGCAATTAACAAAAATTATAATCTATTTTATTTAAAAATAAAATTATTTACATTTTTCCTATTATTCAATATTACTGTCTGCACCACCATTATTATACTATAAGAATATATATAATTAGTTTACTTAATGTTATATAATTCTTTTTATAACTGTAATTACCCTTAAAATAAAAGATCAAAAGCTAATAGTAATATCTAAGTATATAATTACTAAAAAGTACACATTACCTAAGAAATATTTGACTACAATTATTAAGGCCCTAAAAGAAAAACAAACCTAACAACAAGACTAACAGCCATTTAAGTAATTCCCCTTAAATATCTACGGGAAACCCCCTAAACTAATTAAGGGGCATACACCTATTTCACAAATACTTAATTATCAGTAATTTACATATTGTAAATTTCATAAAAGTATTAACCAAATTTTTAACATATGGCAAACATTACAATTAATCAAGATAGTATTATTAAAAAAGGAAGCATAGATGATATGCTTATTCAAATTTTTAGATCGAGAAGTAATACCTTATTAAAAGATAAAGATATTACACTTACTTTTTGTTACATTACAAAGCTTAAGAAATTTGATATTGTTCCTACTCATGAGTTTTCAAATAAACTTAAAAACTTTATTAAGTCAAACTTATCAGACTATATAATATTACAAGATTCGAAAATTTATAGCTATTAAATTTCTAAAAGTCCCCCCAAGAAAAAAGGCTGTCTTCATTTATGAGACAGCCTTTTTTATGTTATTGGTTATATATTTTTATAAGTTATTTGCTTCAGCAATTAACTCGGCAATGTCTTTAACCTCTATTTGGTTTTCTTTTTCCTTAAACTTAACTCCATCAGTCATCATTGTATTACAATAAGGACATCCAGTTGCTATTATTTGTGGTTTAGTTTCTAATGCGTCTTCTGTTCTTAGAATATTAATGTCTTTATCACCTTTTTCTGGCTCTTTAAACATTTGAGCTCCACCAGCCCCACAACATAATGCTGTAGATTTATGACGTTTCATTTCAGTCATTTTAACCCCTAAACGACGAATTAATTCACGAGGGCTTTCATAAACATCATTTGCTCTTCCTAAATAACAAGGGTCATGATACGTTAAACGTTTATTTTTTAAAATCTCATCTTCTATTGATAAGCGACCATCTTTTATTAATTTACTTATATATTGAGTATGATGAAAAACCTCATAGTTACCTCCTAAGCTTGTATATTCATTTTTTAAGGTATTAAATGAATGAGGATCACATGTTACAATAGTTTTAATTTCATAAGCATTCAACACTTCTATATTAGTCATTGCTTGCATTTGAAACAAAAACTCATTTCCAGCTCGTTTAGCTGCATCACCAGTTGAACTTTCTTCTGTACCTAATACCGCAAAATCAACATTAGCTTGGTGTAATATTTTTACGAAAGCTTTTGTTATTTTTTTTGCTCTATCATCGTAACTTCCAGCTGCTCCTACCCAAAACAACACTTCTGGTTGTTTCCCTTGAGCCATCATATCTGCCATTGTTGGTACGTTCATATTGTAAATTATTAGTTTTTATTATTAATTTTAAATGCTCCTTTTCATTATTGTAAAGTTTGTAACTAAGTTAAAACTTTACTCATCTTTCCAATTAAGTCTATCCATTTGACTATACTGCCATGGAGCTCCATTATTTTCAATATTGGTCATCATCATATTCAACTCTTGAGGAGCCGCTGACTCTTCCATAACTAAATAACGACGCATTTCCATAATAATTGACAATGGATCAATTCCTATAGGACATTCTTGTACACATGCATTACAACTTGTACAAGCCCATAATTCTTCAGGAGAAATATAATCGTTTAATAATTGTTTACCATCATCTTTAAACGTCCCTCCATTTGCATCTATATTTTTTCCTACTTCTTCTAGACGATCACGAGTATCCATCATTATTTTACGAGGTGACAATTCTTTTCCTGTTAAATTAGCAGGGCAAGATGATGTACATCTACCACATTCAGTACATGTATAAGCATTCATTAATTGAACCCAATTTAAATCAGTCACGTCAGATGCTCCAAACTTTTCAGGCTCACCTTCTTCTTCTCCTTCTTCTGGCATTGCATAAGGATCTGCATCAGGATCCATCATCATTTTAACCTCTTTAGTTACAGATTCTACATTTGTTAACTGTCCTTTAGGTTTTAAATTAGCAAAGAATGTATTTGGAAATGCTAATAATATGTGTAAGTGTTTTGAATAATACAAGTAATTTAAAAATATCAAAATACCTACAATATGCAACCACCATGAAACTTTTTCTATAGTGTGTAATTCTTCATGCGTAAAACTATTAAACCAAGGTGCTATAAATTGTGATATAACATTACCTGCTCCTGCTTCTTGAAAAGAAACATCAGTTGCGTTCATTATTAAAAATAATGACATTAAAACAATTTCAAAATATAGAATAATATTCCCATCATTCTTTGGCCATCCTTTCATTTCCTTATTCCAGAAACGTTTTACTTTTTCGATGTTTCTACGGAACCAAAAAACAATAACTGCAATAAGGACTAAAAGTGCTAAAACTTCAAAGTTCCCAATTAAAAATCCATATATAGCATCTCCTAATATTGGTTGAAAAACACGATGTGTTCCAAATAAACCATCGATAACTATCTCTAGCATTTCAATATTAATCAGAATAAATCCTACATAAACTACTACGTGTAAAATTCCTGATACTGGTCGTCGAACCATTTTATATTGGCCAAGAGCTATTTTAGCCATATTTTTCCAACGTTCAGGTTTCCTATCGGTTCTGTCAATATCTTTCCCTAATTTAATATTTCTGATCAGCTTTCGAACATTCATTACAAAATATCCTATACCTGCTATTAAAATAATTGCAAAAAAGATGTTTGGTACGTAATTTTCCATGTATTATTTGTTAGTTTTATTGATGATTCCAATTGTCGTCTTCAGAGCTGTTAGGTGATAACCCTAAAACATCTCCTTTTGTAGAAACTCCCAAACCTAAAACCGTTCTGTTAGCATAATTAAAATAGCTAACCACTTGATTTATTTCAAGAATTTCTCCATCTGTTAATCCTTCCTTTCTTAGCTTTTCTATATTTTCTTCAATTAACTTATTCGGCTCTAAAGTTAATTTTTCTGCATATTTCAATCCACTTATATACTTATCTTCTAAAACTGACTCGTAAGTATTTAGCTCTAATTGCTTTCTTATTGAAACAGATTTATCATCATCATTTAACAATTTTTTCAATCCTAAAAAATGATGCTCAATACAATAATCACACTTATTCAATATACTTACATAAACACCAAGTGTTTCTAGATACCACTTAGGAAGTGTATTATTACTATTATGAAGTACATTTTTATACAATGACATGTGTCCTACCATTGTATGAGGCCTTAAACCATGGATTAGCATGATATTATCTACATTATTATTAGGCCCTGTTACTTTTGAATATAACCTTTTTAATTTTCCTTGTGCTTCATTAAATGAAATTATTTTAATCCAACTCATTAAAAAGATAATGTTTATTTAGTATTACTTATATTCTTCTTGTTATTTTCTTTATTAAATGGTTTAGCTTTTTTTCCAAACAATGAAAAATGAACAAAACGTTTTGGATTTAATTTTAACTCACGTAATAGTTCTTCCATTTCTTTAGAAGCATTGGTTAAATTAGTGTACATTTTTTCATCTGTCATTAATTTACCTAGAGTTCCCTTACCATTTTTAACGTTTGCTAATATAACATTAGCGCTAGCTAATACCGTTTCAAGTTTTTTTACCGTTTGAGAAAGATTAGCTTTAGCTAACTCTTCAGAAACTTTAGAAAAATTATCTGTTATTTTTTTAGCGTTAGTTAGAGTAGAATCTAAATTTGATTTGTTACTAGTTACTAAATTATTTACTGAAGCTAAAGTTTTTCGAACATCAGAAATCGTTCCTTCAAGCCCTAAAATACTTCTATTTAAACTTTCTCTAGAATTTGTATTAAGCACTTGGTTTAACGCATTTACTAGTGTATCAACCCCAACCAATGTACTTTCAATTTTTGGACTTAACTTTTCACTTAAAGAAGCTATAAGGTCAGATTCTACTTTTCCTTTTAAAAAATCTCCGGTTTTTGCTTCTTCACCATCATAAACTGGTACAATAGCTAAATTTTGGCCACCCATTAAGCCAGCTGAATAAATTTTAGCTACGCTATTTTTAGAAAATTTGAATTTATTTTCAAGAAAAATTTTAACAACTATTTTACCTTTTCTTTCAGGATTAGAACTAAAGTTTATTTCTGCAACTTTACCTACTTTTAATCCGTTTATGGTTACTAAACTAGCTTGATTTAGTCCATTTATATTATCATATTCAACATAAAAATGTCTTGCATTAGGGCTAAAAAGATCTTGTCCTTTTAAAAAGTTATACCCCCATACAAATAATGCTATGATTATTACTGCTACTATTCCTGTTTTTAACTCCTTAGACATCTAACAAAATTATTACAAGCGAAAATAACAATTATTTTGGAGTTATTAGGCAGTTAATATTTAATTTACTTTGTTTTTAATGCTTCTTTTATTGAAATCTTTTTCCCTCCTTTGAAGGCTACAACAAAAGCATCTTTATGACCAACTTTTCTTGCCTCAGCCAAAAACTTTTTAATCTCCTGAAAAACAACAGTATTACCATAATAATATTTGTAATACCCATCAATAAATAATGATTTTACGTTTTTTAAGCCTCTTAAATTAAAATTATTTTTAGTCAAACTTCTTTTAGAAGCAGCAATTTGAACTTTAAACTCTATTAAAGATTTATTCTTCTTTTGCTTTTTTACTGTAGTATTTTGAGTTTTCTTTTTATCTTTTTTAACTTTATTTTTTGGTGTAACTACTTTTTTAGCAACTATTTTTTTTGGTGCTGGTTTCTTTTTAGTAACAATTTCTTTTTTTGTTTCTTCTACAATTACTGGAAAACTACCTCCTACTGTGTTTATTTTTAACTGATTTACGTATTTTTTGATTGCTTCAGCAATAGCTTTTGCCATTTTTATTTGCCCTCTTCTAGTATTTAAAAAACGGCCTTCAGCTTTATTAGTTAAAAAACCAAGTTCTACCAAAACACTTGGCATAATAGTTTCTCTTAAAACTAAAAAATTATCTTGTTTTACTTTTCTGTCAAACCTTTTTAAATTTGAAAAGTTAGATTGAATATGGCTCGCTATAGCTAAGCTATTATCTAAATTTTTTTCTTGTAACACTGATAAACCAATCAATGATTCAGGAGAATTTGGATCATAATCATAATTTTGTTTATAATTATCCTCATATAAAATAGACGCATTTTCCCTTTTTGCTATTTGTAAGTTTTTGCTATTTCCTTTTAACCCTAAAACAAATGTTCCTGCTCCATGTGCTCTAGCTTTAGAATATGAATCACAATGAATAGAAACAAATAAATCTGCTTTTTTGTTATTTGCTATTTTCGCTCTATTATGTAACTCTACAAAAACATCTTTTTTTCGTGTAAAAACAACTTTTATATCTCTAGCTGTTAATAGTTCTTTACCTACATCTAAAGCAACACGAAGTGCTATATTTTTTTCCCTATACCCGTTACCTAAGTTACCCGGATCTTTCCCTCCATGTCCAGCATCTAAAACAACTACATACTTCTTCTGAGCGTTTACTGTTGTTACACTCATAAAAAAAGTAATTCCTATAAAAAATATAAAAGTTAAATTTTTGATATTATTTTTGGTGAATTTTAAGATTTTCATCAATAAATTTTAAGTAATTTTGACATTTAAAATTTGTTAACGCAAATAGTAAGCCATATATTTAATTAAACACAAAAATAGTATTTAATATATTGAAAACAAATCTAACTTACATACTTTTAGCTTTATACCTTTTTTGTTTTCAATTAAGTACCGCTCAAGAATTTGGTAAAAAAGGGATTAGCTCTCAGAAACCACAGCAAAAAAAGCAATTAAAAATTTCTAAAGACACCCTTTTTAATGTCAAAAAAGAAAGTAAATTAAAAAAAATCAAAGATTCAACAGTAACTGACTCTATAAAACCTAAAGAGGTTATCGATGGAATTATTACTCATGATGCTGAAGATTACACTATACAAAATGCCAAAAACAGAACTATAACTTTATATAATAAAGCTAGAGTTACATATACTGATATAGACTTAAAAGCTGGTATTATAATTGTTGACTACAAAAAAAACACGTTATATGCTAAAGGAATAAAAGATAGTTTAGGATACCATCAAAGACCAGTTTTTAAACAAGGAGATCAAGAAAGCGAACAAGATTCTATCCTTTTCAATTTTAAAACAAAAAAAGCATTAGTTTACGGTGTTAAAACCGTTCAAAGTGGTATAATTACTTATGGTGAAAAAACAAAGCGAGTTAACGACTCAACTGTTTTTATGCGTAAACTCCGTTTTACAACTTCTAAGAAGAAAAATCCTGATTTTTATATTGCTACTAATAAAGCAAAACTAGTACCTGGAAAAAAAATTATAGTTGGTGGTAGTCATTTAGTTATAGCTGATGTTCCAACTCCTTTATTTTTACCCTTTGCATATTTCCCTTTAGCAGATAAACGTTCTTCAGGATTTATTATACCCTCTTATGGAGAACGTTCAAATCAAGGTTTCTTTTTATCTAATGGAGGATATTACTTTGCTTTAAGTGATTATTTTGACTTAACTATTTTAGGTGATATATATACGAATGGTAGTTGGGGACTTAGCAGTGACTCAGATTATTATGTACGCTACAAATTCAGTGGTAACTTCAGTGTTCGATTTGAAAATATTATTCAAGGAGTTAGAGGGTTAACCGGTTATAGCAAACGATCTAATTTCAATATTAGATGGAACCATAGTCAAGATTCAAAATCTAGTCCAAATTCTCGATTTTCAGCTTCTGTTAATGTTGGTAGTAGTCAATATTACAATCAATCCATTAACGAGTTAAATAATTCTCAACGATTAACAAATACTTTAAGTTCTTCTATATCATATTTTAAAAACTTTGTTGGCACTCCTTTTAATATGAATGTTACAGCTACACATTCTCAAAACACCAACAATAATTCTATCACCATGACACTTCCTTCATTACAAGTAAACATGGATAGAATTTATCCTTTTACTGGTAAAGGTGGTTTAAAAGATAACCCAATTCAAAAAATGGGAATTGGTTATAGTATGAGTGGAGAATATAGAATTAATACTACAGATGCAGAGTTTTTTAAACCTATGATGTTTAAAAAAGCAAATGCCGGAATTCAGCATAACACAAGTGCAAATACTAATATAAAAGCTTTCAAATATTTTACTTTATCACCTAGTGTAAATTATAAAGATGTTTGGTATTTTAGAAAAATCAATAAACGTTTTGACCCTAATATACGTAATTCAAGTGGTAATCTAGGTGCAGTTGTTAATGATACTATAAGTGGATTTAATCGTTTTAATGATTATAATTTCGGTGTTTCACTTTCTACTAATGTATATGGTACCTTTAACTTTAAAAAAGGAAGATTAAAAGCTATTAGACATACGTTTAGACCATCAATTTCTTATGGTTACCGACCAGATTTTGCTTCAAACCATAACCTACAAGTACAACAAAGTAGTAACCCTAACGACTTATTAACATACTCTCCTTTTGAAGGAGGAATTTATGGTACTCCTGCAAGTGGTGTATCAAATTCAATAGGTATTTCTTTAAACAATGTATTAGAAGCTAAAGTAGCCCCCAAAGATCCTGACAGTGATGAAGAAGACCAAAAGATTACTATTTTAAATAACTTAAATTTTAGCAGTAGCTATAATATTGCCGCCGATAGTTTACGCTGGAGTCCGGTACAAGCTAGTGCAGGTACTCGTCTTTTTAAAGATAAATTAGCAGTAAACCTTAACGCTACCTTAAATCCATATCAAGTAGATAGCAAGGGGAATTTAATTGACAAATTTAATTCTGATATATTTAGGATTACAAATGTTGGAATTAGTGCAAACTATTCTATTTCTAGTAGAGATTTTGACAAAAAAGAAGAGAAAAAAGGTGAGAAAAAATCTGGAAATGGCGCTCAAAACACCCCTGATGTTTTTGGTCAAAACATCCCGGCTACAAATGATTTTAGTATAAACCCAAGTAACAGTCAAAACAATTTAAATTCAGAAAACACTACAAAAAAAGCTAAACTATATAGAGCAAGTATACCTTGGAACCTTAATATAGTGTATGCCGTTAATTACAGTAATAACGGTATAGTTAGTGGTATTGGGAATAATTCATTAATGTTTAGTGGTAATGTAGAATTATCACCTAAATGGAAAGTAGGAATTAATTCTGGTTATGACATAAAAAGAAATGCCTTTACTAATACCACATTAAGATTTGCTAGAGATTTAGATAGTTGGAATTTTAATTTTTCTTGGACTCCTTTCGGTCAATTTGCTTCTTACAACTTTTTTATTGGTGTTAAGTCGTCTGTATTAAAAGATTTAAAATGGGACAAAAACAAACCACCAGATAGGGTATTATTTTAAAACTAAACAAACACACATATAATTTCATGAAAAAAATAATAACAACAAGTAAAGCCCCAGCTCCTATTGGCCCATATAATCAAGCAGTATTAAGTGGAAATACTTTATATACATCAGGTCAAATAGCTTTCAATCCAGCAACTGGCGAATTAGTTTTAGATTCTATTGAATTAGAGACTAAACAGGTAATGGAAAACATGAAAGAAGTATTAAAAGCTGCTGAAATGACTTTTGAAAATGTAGTAAAAACATCTATTTTCATTTCAGACATGAACAACTTCACTAAAATTAATGAAGTATATGCTACTTATTTTAATGAAGAAACTGCACCAGCAAGAGAAACAGTAGAAGTAGCCAATTTACCTAAATTTGTAAATGTAGAAATCAGTATGATTGCTATAAAGTAAGTATCAATTAAAATAAAAAGGCTCCTTTATACGAAAGGAGCCTTTTTATTTTAATACTTTTATACTACCTACAATGATGCAGAATACTCTAATAAATCTACTATTTTAGTTGCATATCCAAATTCATTATCATACCATGAAATTACTTTAAAAAAGTTTTCATTTAATTCTAAACATGCATCAGCATCAATAACAGAAGTTCTAGGTTCAGAAACAAAATCTTGAGAAACTACTTCATCTTCGGTATAACCTATAATTCCTTTAAAATCTCCTTCAGAAGCTCCTTTTAAAACTTTTAAGATTTCTTTTAATGAAGTTGCTTTTTCAGTTCTAAAAGTTAAATCTACTAAAGATACATCAGCCACAGGAACTCTTACCGCCATACCTGTTAACTTTCCCTTTAATTCTGGTATTACTTTAGTTACTGCTTTTGCAGCTCCAGTTGTCGTTGGTATTATATTATTAACAACTGACCTACCTCTACGCCATTTTTTATTAGGTCCATCAACAACATTTTGAGTTGATGTTGCAGCATGAACGGTAGTCATTAAACCTTCTTTTAACCCAAAATTATCATGAATTACCTTTGTTAAAGGCGCTAAACAGTTTGTAGTGCATGATGCATTTGAAAAAACCACCTCATCCGTTGTTAAATCTGTATGATTTACTCCCATCACATACATGTTAGCATCTTTTGAAGGAGCAGATATAATAACCTTTTTAGCTCCTCCTTTAATATGCAACATTGCTTTATCTTTATCTGTAAAAAAACCTGTTGATTCAATTACATAATCTGCCTCAACCTCATCCCACTTTAAATTTTCAGGATTCCTATCAGCTGTTACACGTATAACTTTATTATTAACTATTAAATTTCCGTCTTTAACCTCTACTGTTCCGTTAAAACGACCATGAACTGAATCATATTTTAACAAATACGCTAAATAATCTATATCTAATAAATCATTTATCGCCACTACTTGAATATTATCTCTTTGAACGGCAGAACGGAACGCTAACCTTCCTATTCTTCCGAATCCATTAATTCCAATTTTTATCATTCTATTTTATTTATCTATTCACTTATAAACAACGTGAAAAGTATTTTTAAACTCTTTTGTTTTTAACTATTACAAATATAAAGCTTATAAAAATAAAAAAACTGATAGGAGTTAATTTCCTATCAGTTTTTAATAAAAGATTTAATAATACTTTATAAAGATGCAGAATACTCTACTAAATCAACTATTTTGGTTGAATATCCTATCTCATTATCGTACCAAGAGATTATTTTTACAAAATTATCAGATAAAGCGATCCCTGCATTTGCATCAAAAATAGAAGTTCTTGTATCACCTACAAAATCTTGAGACACTACCATTTCTTCTGTATACCCTAAAACACCTTTCATTTCATTTTCAGAAGCCTTTAACATTGTCTTCTTTATATCATTATAGCTTGCTTCTTTTTTCAATCTAACAGTTAAATCTACCACTGAAACATCCATTGTTGGAACCCTAAAAGCCATCCCTGTTAGCTTTCCTGATAATTCAGGAATTACCTTACCTACTGCTTTTGCTGCACCTGTAGAAGAAGGTATTATATTATGCATAGCGGCTCTTCCGCCTCGCCAATCTTTTAAAGAAGGCCCGTCAACAGTTCTTTGTGTAGCTGTCGAAGCATGAACTGTAGTCATTAGTCCTTCTTCAATTCCAAAATTATCATTTAATACCTTAGCTACTGGAGATAAACAATTAGTAGTACATGACGCATTTGAAAAAATTGTATCTGATTTTTTTAATTCTTTATTATTCACCCCCATAACAAACATTGGAGCATCTGGTGATGGCGCAGAAATAACTACTTTTTTAGCACCACCAGTAATATGCATCTTTGCTTTTTCTTTTAAGGTAAAAAAACCTGTACTTTCAATAACATATTCTGCATCAACTTCATTCCATTTTAAATTTTCAGGATTACGCTCAGCAGTTGTTCTAATATGATTCCCATTTACAATTAATTTATTGTCAATAACCTCTACAGTACCATCAAAATCTCCATGAACTGAATCATGTTTAAGCATGTATGCTAAATAATTTACATCTTCAATTAAATCATTTATGGCTACTACTTGTACATTTGTCCGTTTTACTGCAGATCTAAATGCTAATCTACCTATTCTACCGAATCCGTTAATCCCTATTTTTATCATAATATTTATTTAAGTCGTCATAATATCGGAAACTCGTAGGAGTTCCATATCTATATTTTGTATCCCTTTTATTGCTTTTTCTAAATCAGTTGCTATTACTTCATTGTTTTTTAAACCAACCATTAGGTTTGAATTACCATCAATCAAAAGCTCTACTGCTTTCACCCCTAACCTACTTGCTAAAACTCTATCAAAACAAGTTGGAGAACCTCCACGCTGCATATGACCAAGCACAGAGACCCTTACCTCATATTCCGGTAAATTCTCTTCAACATAATTAGCTAATTCATATACATTTTTACCTGATTTATCTCCTTCAGCTACAACCACAATGCTTGATGACTTCCCTGATCTTTTACTCTTCTTAAGAGACTCTAGCATTCTATCTAGTCCTAAATCTTCTTCAGGAATTAATATTTCCTCTGCTCCTGCTCCAACTCCAGCATTTAAAGCTATAAACCCAGCATCTCTACCCATTACCTCAACAAAAAATAATCGATCATGAGATGATGCTGTATCTCTTATTTTATCAATAGCATCCATTGCTGTATTTAAAGCAGTGTCATATCCCAAAGTGTGTGATGTTCCATGAATATCATTATCAATTGTTCCTGGAATACCTATTACAGGAAAATTATATTCCTTATTAAAAACAACTCCTCCTGTAAACGAACCATCTCCACCTATCACTACTAATGCATCAATATTATGCTCTAATAAGTTTTCATGAGCCTTTTTCCTACCTTCAACAGTCATAAATTCTTTTGACCGAGCTGATTTCAAAATAGTACCTCCCTTATGAATTATATTATTTACGCTTCTAGCTGTCATTAATGTAAAATCTCCTTCAATCATCCCTTGATAACCTCTATAAACTCCTACACATTCTGTTCTGTAATAAGCACAAGCCCTAACTACTGACCTTATTGCTGCGTTCATTCCTGGAGAATCTCCTCCAGAAGTCATTACTGCTATTTTTTTTATTCTTTTTGCCATAAAATTATAGTATCAAATCTAGTTGTTTTTTAGAGCGGTTCAACAAAAAAAAACGAAACCGTTTTCGAATTTAGCTGTTAAAAACACTCTGTTTTCTATTAAATATTTAAGTATAAATTTAAAAAAGATAAATTAATTTATCCTTTTATTATTTTGTTAAAATAAATTGTAATCATTTCCATCTATTTCTTTCATAGTTCACTTATAAAGCAAGTAACTCTCATTTTGTTTTCTTATTTAATTTTATTAAAAAGAAGGCATAAAAAAACCCTTTCTCAATTTACGAAAAAGGGTTTATCTTTATTTTTAAATAAAACTATTTAGCTACTCTCTTAAAATTATTTATTATTTCTTTCACTTTTATATTTTGAAATACCGAAGGATACAATTCTTTAATAATAAAATTATATTCATAATCTATGGCTAATGCATTCTTCAAATGTGTTAAACTATACTCTTCTTTATCAAGAATCATAAACAAACCACATAAACGATATTCAATTTCAGCAAATTCTTTATATATTTTTTTAGCCTTTATCAGTACAGCCAATGCATCGTTAAAGTCTCCTAAAAACAATAAAATATCAGCTAAAGCTACATATATTTCAATTTCTTTATCTCCTAAATCTATACATTTATAAAAAGCCTTTACAGCTTCTTCATAAAAATTAAGTTTTAAATTTATATCACCATATTTCCTCCAATAAAGCGTATTTTCTTCATCAATTTGTATTGCTTTATTTATATAGTATAAAGATTTAGGATAGTTTTTATTAGTATAACATGCATTTGTTAACATCATCCAACCCCTATCTAATAAAGGATCTTCATGGACAGCCTTTTTATAAAAATGAATTGCTGTTGATACATTTCCTAATTTTTCATAACATTCACCAATTCTTATATATGCATAAGCAGTTGGATCATCTAACTCTAATGTTATTAAATAATTATCTATTGCTTCTTCATATTTCTCAAGCTTTTCAAGTGTTTTAGCTTTTTCCAAATATCCGCCTATAAATGCTTCATCAATAATAACTGCATAATCAAAAGATTCTAAGGCTTTTTTGTACATTTTAATTTCAAAATATTGCCTTCCTAATTGATGCCAAGCTACTTCACTATATGGGTTTTTCTCAATATAACTAGTTAAAAACTTAATTGCTTCTTCACAATTTTGTTCCATTTCAAAACAATAAACAATATTATAAAGTGATGAATAATCTTCATAATCAACATCTATACATTTTGCAAAATTTAAACGAGCATTTTCATAATCATCTAAATATAAATACTCCATCCCCATCATTGACCAAATATCTTCCGGACCTTCAACATATTCCAAAGATTCTTTTAAAACAACTATTGCTTCTTTATGCTTATTTTTTTTAGATAAAATAGTGGCTTTCTGTATAAACACTTCATCATTATGAGGTTCTACAGCTTCAATCTCTCCTAATAATTGAATTGCTGATGGTAATTCTCCGTCAAAAATCAACAATTCTACTTGCATTAATTTTAATTGTATTGAAGTAGGATGCTGTTCTAAGCCTAATTTCACCGCTTTTTTTGCCAATGAATGTTTTCCTATGTTTAAATAGTGTTCTATAATATACTCAAACTCTGTAGCATCGAAAAAATAAACGCTATTCGTTTTTAACATGGATTCAAATTTTGATACTGGCATAGGCTTTTGATTTGAATTATATATAAATTTACAACAACAACGATGCCTAAAAACGTTTATTCACTTTTATTGTTAACAAAATAATTAACAATTATAATGGCTACACATAATACTGTAAACTAATTTGAAACAATAAATTATTTTTCTATATTTGAATGGATTAAAAATTCAAACAGAACAAAAATTTAATTTTCAAACAAAAAATCATGAGTAAATTTGACGAAAAAGTAGAATTGTATAAAAAATTTATGGACGATAGAGATATTCGTTCAAATACTGATTTATTAAAAGCAGTTACTAAAGGATTAGGACCTTCTATCTATAAAAAAGATGCTGAAACTGTATCTGGTTCTGATGCAAAAGAATTAGAAACTGTTAAGAAAAACTTCTTGATAAAAAAATTAGGTTTAGCTGATGGTCCAAAATTAGACGAAGCAATCAATGACGTTATGGAACGTATTGGGAAATCTGAAAGAAATAAATACCGTGCTGTAGTTTACTACATGCTAACAAAGAAATTTGATAAAGAATCTGTTTACGGGATGTAATACATTTTCTTTTTTAAAAAATAGATCCTGCGTTAGTATTAATGCAGGATTTTTTTATTTTAGCCCGTTACAAACAACTAATTATTATGTCACAATTTATTAGCGTTTTTGATATGTTAAAAATTGGTGTAGGGCCATCAAGCTCTCACACTTTAGGTCCATGGAGAGCAGCTCAGCAATGGATTCAAAAACTAAAAAAAGACGAACTTATTGAAATCGTTTCCTCTATAAAAGTAGATCTTTACGGATCTTTATCTTTAACAGGAAAAGGACACGCTACTGATTTAGCAGTATTGTTAGGTTTAAGTGGAACAGACCCTGAGTATATTCCTATTGACAATATAGAACATATTATCTCAGACATAAAGCAAACTAACACTCTTAATTTCAATGCAGAAAAAGCTTTAAACTTCTCTGTTGATCAAGTCGTTTTTAACAAAAATTTTTTACCTTTTCATTCAAATGGGCTAACTTTTAAAGCTTTCTCCAAAGATAATATTGAAGTATCTAGTGAAACTTATTACTCAATAGGTGGCGGATTTGTTATCCAAGAAGAAGTTAAAACTTCAACTACTACAGAGATCAACAAACAGAACTTCCCTTTTCCTATAAATAGAGCTTCTGAACTAGAAGATTATTGTAATTCTAAAAATAAAAAAATCTCTGAAATTGTTTTACAAAACGAATTAGTTTTAAAAACTGAAGAAGAAATTGATTCTGAATTATTAAGAATTTGGAACACTATGCTTGAGTGTATGTACATTGGTTGTCACACTAAAGGCACATTACCTGGAGGCTTAAATGTAAAAAGAAGAGCTTTTGAAACTCATAAAAAATTAATTAAAGAAGCTTCATACTCAAATCAAGAAGAATGGATTACCGCCATAAGAAGTACTGAAGTTAAATTTAGAGAAATTTTAAAATGGGTTAGTTGTTGTGCGCTGGCTGTAAATGAAGTAAACGCATCGTTGGGAAGAGTTGTTACAGCTCCAACAAATGGAAGTGCTGGGGTTATCCCTTCAGTTTTAATGTATTACTTAGTTATAGAAAATCACGATGCAAACTTTGAGCACATTAAAAAGTTCTTACTAGTTGCTGGTGAAATTGGAAGTGTATTTAAGAAAAACGCTACTATTTCTGCAGCAATGGGAGGCTGTCAGGCTGAAATTGGAGTTTCATCTGCAATGGCTGCTGGAGCCCTTACCGAACTTTTAGGAGGTACACCTTCTCAATGTTTAGTGGCCGCAGAAATAGCCATGGAACATCACCTTGGTTTAACTTGTGATCCTATTGGTGGTTTAGTTCAAATTCCTTGTATTGAACGTAATGCTATGGGAGCTATAAAAGCAATAAATGCCGCTGAGTTAGCTTTAGAAACTGACCCTAAAGATTCTTTAGTTCCTTTAGATAAAGTTATTGATACTATGTGGGAAACAGCTAAAGACATGAATAGAAATTATAAGGAGACCTCAGAAGGAGGTTTAGCAATAACAGTTGGTTTAGCTGATTGTTAATAAAACAAAAAGCACTCTATGAAAAGAGTGCTTTTTATTTATCTTGTAAAAACTAAATCTGTATTTGAAGACATTTCCTCAGAGTATCCATATCCTTCTATATTAAACCCTTTTAATTCTTCTAATGTTTCAATATCGTTCTCTATTATATATCGAACCATTAATCCTCTTGCTTTTTTGGCATATGTCATAATAGTTTTGAATTGACCATTTTTAAAATCTTTAAAAACAGGAGTTATCATAGGCACTTTCAATACTTTCTTAGGAATAGCTTTAAAGTATTCAGAACTTGCTAAATTTATTAAAAGTTCACCATCTCCAAGTTCTTCATTTAACGAATTAACTAATTGATTGTCCCAAAACTTATATAAATTATCTGCCCTTCCCACTTTTAACTTAGTTCCCATTTCTAATCTATATGGCTGAATTAAATCAAGAGGCCTTAACAAACCATATAAGCCAGATAATATTCTTAATTTATCTTGTAAAACAGGCACCTTGTTTTCAGGTAAAGAGACAACATCTACCCCTCTAAAAACTTCTCCTGTAAAAGCATAAATGGCTTGTTTTGCGTTATCTAATGTAAAAGGAGGGTTCCATTCTTGGTTTCTTTCATAGTTTAGCATTGCCAAATCATCAGAAATCTTCATTAACTCAGATAATTTTTTCTTAGATAATGTTTTTAGTTTTTTATTTAGTTTTTCTGATTTTTCAATAAATCTAGGCTCTGTATGCAAGCTAGTAGTTGCTTTAGTATCAAAATCTAACGATTTTGCAGGTGATATTATAATTTTCATTGGTAACTATCTTTTACAATTCTTAAAAGTATGAACGTTTATAAATTAATTATAACATTTTAAGTAATTTAATTTTATACTCTTATCATTAAAATTTATCTATCCATAAACATTTAATCCATCATAAGCTAAAAACACATTATCTGGCAACTCCTTCTCTACTTCTTCATGAAACCCTAACAACTCACTTATATGAGTTAAATATGCTTTTTTCGGTTTCATTTCTTTTATAAAAGCTAATGCCTCTTCTATATTGAAATGTGTGGTATGTGGTTCATTTCTTAATCCTGTTACTATTAAAACATCTAAATTTTGTAGTTTTAATTTTTCTTCAATAGAAATAGTTTTAATATCTGTGATATAAGCAATGTTATCAAAGCGATACCCTAAAATAGGTAAACGACCATGCAAAACTTCTACAGGTGTAACCGTAACCTCATTTAATTCAAATGCTTTTTTATGTGAAACTGGTATTACCTCAACTGTAGGAGCACTAGGGTATTTATTTTCAGTCACAAAAACGTAATCATATCTTTTTTGTAAAGCTTTAAGTACTCTATCAGTTACATATATAGGTACTTTACCCATTCGAAATCCAAAAGGTCTTATATCATCAAAACCAGCAATATGATCTGAATGTTCATGAGTAAATAATATTCCATTTATTGATTGAACATTTTCACGAATCATTTGTTGTCGAAAATCTGGACCACAATCAATTATATAATTAACACTATCCCAAGAAATCATTATTGATGACCTCAATCTTTTATCTCTAGAGTCTTTTGAAAACGCTACAGGGTGGTTACTTGTAATCATTGGAACTCCAGTAGAAGTGCCTGTTCCTAAAAAAGTTACTTTTATTTGTTTTTTTTTACTCATGGTTAACACAAAAATACGATAAAAATTGACTGATAGTTTCAATTTTCTGTACATTTGCTTCACGTAACAAAAAATAACAAAATGGCAATTACGTTAAAGGGAGATCAAAAAATAAACACGGTTCAAACTACCAAAACTAAAGCTTTAAAAATCAATTTAAATGCTCATATTTATGGTACTTTTGCCGAAATTGGAGCAGGACAAGAAACAGTTCGTAATTTTTTCAGAGCTGGTGGTGCTTCTGGTACAATTGCAAAAGCAATGAGTGCTTATGATAAAGATTTCTCTGATGCTATTTATGGTATTGAAAAAGATAATCGATATGTTACGGAAGCTAGATTAAAAAAAATGCTTAGGCATGAGATGGATTTAATTGAAGAACGTTTAGATCGTCAAAAACATCCAGATAAACTTTTTTTTAGTTATGCAAACACTGTAGCTACTATAAATTTTTCTAAAAAATTCAAAGGACACGGTTGGGTTGGTATTCGCTTTCAACTTGATCCTTTAGAAGACTATAATGAAATCGTTTTGCATTTACGTTTTAAAGAAACAGATGCAAGATTACAACAAGAAACTCTAGGTGTTTTAGGTGTTAACTTAGTTTATGGAGCTTTCTACTTAAATGACAACCCTAAAGAACTTCTTAAATCTTTTTATGACAATATTGATAAGGATCGTTTAGAAATTGATATGATCAACTTTTCTGGACCTAGATTTATGTATGTTGACAATCGTTTAATGAGCTTACAATTAGTTAAAAACGGTATGACTAACGCCGTAATGTTTGACTCTGATGGTAACAATTTATTACCTGCTCAAGTATTATATAAACGTAACATTCTTGCTTTACGTGGTAGCTTTAGACCAGTTACTAAAGTAAATATGGATATGTTCCAAAAGTCTAAAGAATTATTTTTAGCAGAAAAGAAAGTAGATCCTGAGAAAACTCAAATAATTTTTGAAATTACCTTAAGTAACCTTAAAGCTGAAGGTAAAATTAATGAACGTGACTTTTTAGACAGAGCTGAATTATTATGTTCTCTTGGTCAAAACGTAATGATTACTGATTATCAAGAATATTTCAAGTTAGTTGAATATTTTAGTGAATTTACAAAAGAACGTATGGCTTTAGCCATGGGAGTAAACAATCTTATTCAAATTTTTGACGAGAAGTACTACCGAAGTTTAAGTGGTGGAATTCTTGAAGCATTTGGTAAACTTTTTTATAGAGATTTAAAAGTTTATATGTATCCTTATAAAGAAGAAGAATCAGGTGAATACATTACAAGTGAAAACTTGAAAGTTCATCCAAGGGTCAAAGAACTTTATAAATTTTTCAAATCAAACGGTAAACTAGTAGACATTAAAGGTTTCAACCCTGAAATTTTAAGTATTTTTTCACGTAAAGTACTTAAAATGATTAAAGATGATGAAGAAGGATGGCAAGAAATGCTACCTAAAGGAGTTTCTGAAACCATTAAGGAAAAACGTTTATTCGGATTTTTCAAAAAAAGAAAATAATTTTTTTTTAATTTTAAGTTAAACCTTTTTATAAATTTATGGTCTAACAGCTAAACTAAATTGGTTGACAGACGAAATAAATTTTATTAATCAGCTACAAGATGCTTCTTCTAAAGAAATAGCGTTTAAAAGTTTAGTATCTGAATATAAAGAACGATTGTATTGGCACATTCGTAAAATTGTTTTAATTCATGATGATGCTGATGATGTTTTACAAAATACTTTTATCAAAGTATTTAAAAACATTGATTCATTTAAAGGAGATAGTAAATTATTTTCTTGGATGTACAGAATCGCTACTAATGAAGCTATTACCTTTATAAACAAAAAAGCAAAAAGTAAAAATGTTGATATAAGTGATTACCAACAACAACTAACCTCTAATTTGAATGGTGATTATTGGTTTAATGGTGATGAAATTCAAATAATACTACAGAAAGCCATAGCTACACTTCCTCAACAACAACAATTGGTTTTTAATATGAAATACTTTGATAACATGAAGTACAATCAAATTTCAGAAATTTTAAACTTAAGTATTGGAGGTCTTAAAGCATCATATCACCATGCTGTTAAAAAAATTGAGATGTATATTAAAAGCTGTAATTAAACCTTTTTCAAAAAAGCAAGTCAAATAAATATGAACAATAATATAAAGGATAGCATAAAATACATAACTGACCAAACCAATAAGGTTAATGGCTTTACTGTTCCTGAAAATTATTTTGAAAAATTTGAAGAAAAAGTATCCATTGAAAGTAATTTATATTTAAGTAAAAAGATTCCTTTTAAAACACCTGAAAATTACTTTGATAATCTAGAGGATTCAATAATAAATAAAATAACTGACATTGAAAAACAACCAAAGAGTAAAGTAATTTCATTGTATAAAAAAACGATACAACTTTTACCTACAGCAGTAGCTGCTTGTGTTCTTGTTTTTTTAAGTTATACTTATTTTACTTTTAATACTGATAATGAAATTATCGATTTCAATAACATAACTACAGCAGACATTGAGGAATGGTATGAAAACGGATATATAAACACTAATGAAGAAGACCTCTCATTAGCTATTAATTCAACTAATCTTAACCTTGAAGAAGACATCCTTACTTCTATTACTTTAAACAATGACAATATAGAAGAATACTTAAATACTATTGAAGACAGTACAATTTTTAATGAAATAGAATAAAAATGAAAAAACACACATTACTTACCGCTATCTTTTTTCTTTTTTTTAGCTTCTATTCGCAAGCTCAATTTAAAAGAAAAAAACTAAGTAAAATTCAAGCTTATAAAATAGGTTACATAACTGAAAAACTTAATTTATCTGAAGATGAAGCTCAAAAATTTTGGCCTATATATAATGATTATAGCAAAAAGATGAGACAACTTCATAAAGAAGAGCGTTACAAAATAAAAAAACGCATTTCAAAAAATGGTGATATTGAAAACATCTCAGAAAAGGATGCAAAAGATATATTACAAAAAATAAGATCTATCAATAAAAAGAAAGCGACTTTAAAAGATTTATTTTTTGATAAACTGTCATCATTCCTATCGTATAAAAAAGCATTAACTCTTGAGGTAGCTGAACACGAGTTTAAATGGAAAATAATGAAAAAACTACATCATAATAAAAGAAAAAATCATTAATGTTTAGGCATAAACACTTCTAATAGTTCTGACTTTTCAGATGAACTAATAACAAAGTCTTTTAAACAAGCTGGAATCATAATTGTTTGTCCCATTGTTAGTTTTTCTATTTGATTTTTATATGTAAAAGTTACATTTCCAGCTACACACATATAAATTACAAAACTATCTTTTTCGTAGTGATTTATAGACAACTCACCTTTTACAGGTAATACATTAGTAGTAAAGTAAACACATGAAACAACTTTAGTTGTTTCATTTTGTTTTTTCACATAATCAGTTTTATAAGAAACTTGTGATTTATAATTTATAACTTCTAAAGCTTTATCTGTATGTAATTCTCTATAACTACCATCTTTATCTTTTCTATCCCAATCAAAAATTCTATACGTTATATCTGATGTTTGTTGTATTTCTGCAATTAAAACTCCTCCTCCAATCGCATGAACTCTTCCTGGTGGAATAAAATATACATCTCCTTTAGAAACTTCATCTATATTTAAAATTTCTAATAATGATTTATTTTTTAAATGATGAAGATATTCTTCTTCATTAGAATCTTTTTGAAAACCAACAATAATATTTGACTTTTCATCAGCTTGCATTACATACCACATTTCTGTTTTCCCAAAAGAATCATGCCTTTGTTTTGCCATATTATCATTTGGATGTAGCTGTACACTTAATACTTCTTTAGCATCTATATATTTAATCAATAAAGGAAAATCATCTTTAAAATCTTTATAAACACTTTCTCCTACTAAATCATTTTTGTAGGTTTTTAAAAGTTCTTTTAAAGTTTTACCAATAAACTCACCATTACTTACTACCGATTCATCTCCTCTTACATCTGAAATCTCCCAACTTTCTCCAACAGAATCTTCTTCCGTAATCTTATTTAAAACAGTTTTTAATTTCTCTCCTCCCCATATTTTTTGTTTTAATATAGGTTTAAATCTAAGTAATTGGTCTATCATATAATTCTATTCACCGCTATAGGTTACGTAATTTCTGGGGGTTTCGTATAATGTGATTTTTAAATCAAATTCATTTTCTATTTTCAATCGTAATTTATTATAAATCACTACAGCTATATTTTCAGCTGAAGGGTTTATATCCATAAATTCTTTAACATCTAAATTTAAGTTTTTATGATCAAAAACATCCTCTATTTCTGTTTTAATTAATTCTTTTAACTTTCCTAAATCATAAACATATCCTGTTTCTTTATCAATCTCACCAGTTAAAGATACGATTAACTCATAATTATGTCCATGATAATTAGAGTTATTACATTTTCCAAAAATTTCAATATTTTTTTCGTCCGACCAATTTTTATTAAATAATCTATGGGCAGCATTAAAATGGGCTTTTCTATGTACAGTAACTTTTGGCATAATTTATATAAATTTATAAATTTTTTCGTAAGATTCCTTAAAAATTATCTTAAACCATTCAGTATAAATTTCTGGTTTCTTTTCAATATCACTTTTCACATCTTCTAGAGGCATCCATTTATATGCTTCTACTTCTTCTTTATTAATTAATGGAATATCATTAAACTTACCAACAAGTACATGATCTAATTCGTGTTCAGTTAAACCATTATCAAAAGGTGCTTTGTATATAAAACTAAAAACCTCTTCTAAATCACAAACAAATCCCATTTCTTCTTGTAAACGACGTATACCTGCTTCAAGATTAGTTTCTCCATCTCGCTGATGAGAACAACATGTATTTGTCCAGAGTAAAGGTGAATGATATTTTTCTTTAGCTCTTTGCTGTAACATTAACTCACCTTTATTATTAAAAACAAAAACAGAGAAAGCACGATGTAATAATGCTTTTTCATGAGCTTCAATTTTTTCCATTAATCCAATAGGATTGTCTTGTTCATCAACTAAAATTACCTGTTCTTTCATTTGTCGATATTAATGAAAGCAAACTTACAAAATTGACAGCAGTTCAACAATTAATACTTTGAACGGTTTTATAATTAAATGTATCTTTGCAACCTTAAAATTTATAGATGAGTTTTTTAGAAGAAATACAGAGAAGACGTACGTTCGGAATTATATCACATCCAGATGCTGGAAAAACAACCTTAACTGAAAAATTATTATTATTTGGTGGGGCTATTCAGGAAGCTGGAGCTGTAAAAAATAATAAGATAAAAAAAGGAGCTACTTCTGATTTTATGGAAATTGAACGTCAAAGAGGAATTTCTGTTGCTACTTCTGTATTGGCTTTTATTTATAAGGATAAAAAGATTAATATTCTAGATACACCTGGTCATAAAGATTTTGCTGAAGATACTTTTAGAACTTTAACTGCTGTTGATAGTGTTATTGTTGTAATTGATGTTGCTAAAGGAGTTGAGCCTCAAACGGAAAAACTTGTTGAAGTTTGTAGGATGCGAAACATACCCATGCTTGTTTTTATCAATAAATTAGATCGTGAAGGAAAAGATGCTTTTGATTTGTTAGATGAAGTTGAACAAAAGTTAGGGCTTCATGTAACGCCTATGAGTTTCCCTATCGGTATGGGCTATGATTTTAAAGGAATCTATAATATTTGGGAAAAGAAACTTAATATCTTTTCTGGAGAAAATAAAACAACTATTTCTGAAGGTGTTCAATTTGATGATGTTGCAAATCCAGAATTAGATAAAATTATAGGAGAAGATGCTGCTGAAACACTAAGAGAAGAAATTGAAATGGTATATGGAATATACCCTGAATTTAACCAACAAGAATACTTAGAAGGGAAATTACAACCTGTGTTTTTTGGTTCTGCTTTAAATAATTTTGGAGTTAAAGAATTATTAGACGCTTTTATTGATATTGCACCACAGCCACAACCGAAAAAAGCTGAGGAACGCTTGGTAGACTCTAAAGAAGAAAAATTAACTGGTTTTGTTTTCAAAATACATGCAAACATGGATCCTAAACACCGTGATCGTTTAGCCTTTGTTAAAATTGTATCGGGTACTTTTAAAAGAAATACTCCTTATTTACACGTACGAAACAAAAAGAAAGTGAAATTCTCTAGTCCTAATGCCTTTTTTGCAGAAAAAAAAGAAATTGTAGATGAATCTTTCCCTGGTGATATTGTTGGTTTACATGATACTGGAAACTTTAAAATAGGAGACACTTTAACAGAAGGTGAACAACTTAATTTTAAAGGAATACCAAGTTTTTCTCCTGAACATTTCCGCTATGTAAACAATGCTGATCCAATGAAGGCCAAGCAACTATACAAAGGGTTAGATCAATTAATGGATGAAGGTGTTGCTCAATTATTTACAATGGATATGAACGGACGTAAAATTGTTGGTACTGTTGGAGCTTTACAATATGAAGTAATACAATATCGTTTGGAGCATGAATATGGTGCTAAATGTTCTTATGAAAATATTTCTGTACACAAAGCTTGTTGGGTACAACCTGAAGATCCTAAAAATGAAGAATTTAAAGAATTCAAACGTGTTAAACAACGCTATTTAGCAAAAGACAAGCAAGGTCAGTTGGTGTTTTTAGCTGATTCAGCTTTTACTATTCAAATGACTCAAAGTAAATATCCTAGTGTAAAATTACATTTTACAAGTGAATTTCAGTAAATAATATTAAAAATGTAAGTTATTATGATAGTAAAAACATTAATTAATACTGAGAGAACTAAAAATAAATTGTTTCTTTTCAGTTTTTTGTTACTATTTACTTCTTTTACTTTTTCACAAGAAAACTTATCTCTTTTGAAAGGAAAGGAATTACATAATAAAGTTCGATTAAACTTTATTCCTGTTCAAATGCCTTCAAACAAGTTCCCTGATTTGAAACCAACTATGGGAATGATGGGGCTGCACTACCAAATACCTTTCAATGATTGGTTATATGGTGGAGCTGCTATGCATGCTGCTTTAACTGGTGATCAAGGTGGTTTATTTACTTTAGGTGTTGAGCTAGGAATTAATAAACAACTATACAGAAATTTATATTTTGATGCTAATTTCCACTTTGGTGGTGGTGGTGGTTATAGAATTTATGTTAATGATGGTGCTTTTATTAATCCAAATATTGGTTTACAATATAAAAAAAACAACTACTCTTTTGGTGTCCAATATAGTCATGTAAATTTTTATTCTGGAGAAATAAAAAGCAATTCTGTTTCATTTTTTTTAGAAATCCCAAGTCTATTACGTTTTTCTAATTATGATACAGCTCATCAAAATTTTATTAATTCAAACCTCTCTTCTAATAATTTCTGGAAACGTTCAGCAGTTAAAAATGTACAACAAGTACGTTTTGATTTTTTCATCCCTTTTGGTAAATCTAAAAAAGATGATCGTACTCCTTTAACAGAAACTTTATATGTACTTGGTTTTGAATATCAAAAGTATTTAAACGAGAGTACCTTCTTATTTGCACATACAGATGCTATTTACAAAGGTTTACGTGCTGGTTTTATGGACTTGTTTTTTGGTGCTGGTTACCATCCATACCAATCTAAATACATTAATTTGTTTACTAAGCTAGGAATTGGAGCTGCAGGTGGACGAATTGCTCCTGAAGGTGGATTAATGGTTTACCCATCTGTTGGTATAGATTTAAAACTATCAAATAATATTGCTTTAAGCGGTCATGGTGGTTATTACAGAGCATTAGCAGGAGATTTAGAAGCATACACAGTTGGTTTTGGTGTAAAGTATATGGGGTTAAATGGAGGCACAAAAACATCTGATGATAATGAAACTAATACTTTTAAAACACAAGGTATAACATTAAGTATGGAAAATCAATCATACTTTAATGTTGCTAAAAAAGACCCTCCAAATAAAATATACTCAGTAGATTTACAATTATTAGCTTTACAATTTAACTATGATCTAACCAAAAACATCTATTTAATTGGTGAAGCTGGTTTTGCTTACGAGGGTCAATCAGGAGGTTATGCACACGGATTAGTTGGTTTAGGTTTTAAAACGAATCCTTTTTTAAACAACAAATTAAATGCTTTTGTTGACTTAACAGCCGGAGCTGCTGGTGGTGCTGGAGTTGATACTGATGAAGGTATTATCATTAGGCCTACAGCTGGGTTAAATTACAATATCACAAAAAATTTCTCTATCACTGCTTCTGGTGGTAAATTATATTCGCCATTTGGCAATGTAAAATCAACAAATATTAATATCGGATTTAACTTCAATTTTGCTAGTTTGTCCGCTTCAAAATAATGTAAAATAGTTTTTAAAATTAAAAAGATGAATAACGGAATTTATGCAAAGTTCACTACTTCTAAAGGAAATATTTTAGTGAATTTAGAATACGAAAAAACACCTGGTACTGTTGGTAATTTTGTTGCTTTAGCAGAAGGTAATTTAGAAAATTCAGCAAAACCTCAAGGAACCCCTTATTATAATGGATTAAAGTTTCACCGTGTTATTCCTGATTTTATGATTCAAGGTGGTTGTCCACAAGGAACAGGAACAGGAAACCCAGGTTATAAATTTGATGATGAAATTCATCCTGAATTAAAACATGATGCTCCTGGTAAATTATCGATGGCAAACGCTGGACCAGGAACTAATGGTTCTCAATTTTTCATTACTCATGTAGCTACTCCATGGTTAGATGGTAAACATACAGTTTTTGGAAGTGTTATTGAAGGACAAGATGTAGTTGATGCTGTAGCCCAAGAAGACGAAATGAATGTAGAAATAATTCGTATAGGTGATACTGCTGAAGCTTTCAATGCTGTTGAAGCTTTTAGATCTTTTGAAGGTGCTAGAGAAAAACGTGAAGAACAAGAAAAAGCTAAGCAAAAAGAATTATTAGACTCTGTGGCTGCTGGATATGATGAAACTAATAGTGGACTACGTTACAAAGTTTTACAACAAGGAGATGGTAAACAAGCTACTAAAGGAGCTACAGTCTCTGTTCATTATAAAGGACAATTGTTAGATGGAACTGTTTTTGATTCTTCTTACAAACGTAAACAACCAATTGATTTTGCTATTGGTGTAGGCCAAGTAATTGCTGGATGGGATGAAGGTATTCAGTTATTAAAAGTTGGAGATAAAGCACGTTTAGTTATACCATCAAATTTAGCATATGGTGAAGCAGGTGCTGGAGGGGTAATTCCACCTAACGCGACATTAATTTTTGACGTTGAATTAATGGATGTAAAATAATTCAATAATCATATATTATATAAAACTCTCATTTTATGAGAGTTTTATTTTTTTATAGACTTTTTATTAATTTTAATTTAACATTCCTAACATTAAGCATAACATTACTTAATGCATTTATGATATTTAGGTAAAGACTTTTCTGTGTAAAAAAGAGAAATTTACATCAACCAAGTAAGTCCCATAAATCATGAAAGCTAATTTATTAATATCAATATTCTTTTTACTATCAATAAATACATTTAGTCAAGAAGTATGTAAATCGTCAGAAGACACTGTAACTGATTTAAATAGTATATCTATCAGTAAATGTGAAATAGAAAACAATAAAGAAAAAAAAGTAAAACCAATACAACGAAAAATAACAAGAACCACGATCTCTTCAAGAAAAAGAATTACTAGCAGATTCAAAACAACTCCTAAACGTATAAAATCAAATTTAAGCTTGAATAATAATTTAAAACAAGCTTTAATTAACACTTCTAGTACCTCTAAAAACAAACTAAATACAAAAAGTGTACTATTCGACCTTGTAGATGAAGTACCACTATTCCCATCGTGTTCAAATGGAGACAAAAAAGAAAATATTAAATGTTTTAAAAATAATATGCAAAAACATTTTATTAAAAACTTTGATCCAGAATCAATAGCTGAAGATAATATTTCTGGAAAAGTGATTATTCGTTTTAATATAGCTATTGACGGAAGTATCAAAAAACCACAAATCATAAGCTCAAAGAAAAGTACCAAATTAAAAGAAGAAATTATTAAAATACTATCAAAACTACCTAGTTTACAACCAGGTAAAATAAATGGATTACCAGTTAATGTTGATTATGTTTTTCCTATTAACCTTACAAGCGAATAATGTAATGACAGACATGAATTTTGGAAAAAAAGGTTAAAATTTAAATTTCTTCAAAAAAAACTTTAAAAAAATTATTTTAAATAATTATTCCAAGAATCCTTTAAAACAAAGGAATACAAAGTTAAAAACTTTAAAAAAAAACTTAACTAGTTAATTTTTAAACAAATAATTACTTGTTTTTGTAACTTTTTACATATTTTTGCGTCATAATAATAGAACATTACTTTGAAAGGTATTTTTAAAGTAGATAAAATAAATATAAATTTAACAGTAAAGTAATTGCTATTTTTCTTTGAATTTAAAATTTGTTTTATTATGTTTACAATGTTAATCACAATTATTAACCCCTAAATTAAGCAAGATTATGATGAGATTCCCCTTGTTAATTATAGCTATATTATTTTCTTTTATAGCTACAGCTCAAGAGCAATGTGCTACTCCAGACGAAAGTATTGCTGACCCAAATAGTATAACTAAGTGTGCAGTAGAAGAAGTAAAAGGTGCTGATGGTTCAGCCAAAAAACAAGTATCAATTGAAGTTTCTACAAGAAGACGTGTTGTTCGTAAAAACAAATCAGCCGTTTCTGCAATTGGAGGTTCAAGTAATTCTCATCAATTAGCTAATGTTAAGAAAAAAACGTTGTTAGTTGGTAAGTTAGAACTTGAAGATTCAGGAGAGGCTCTTAAAAAGATTCCATTTAATATAGTTGAAGAGATTCCATTATTTTCAAAATGTGAAAGCCAGCCTTTAATTAAGCAAGCTAAATGTTTTGAAGAGCAAATGAATAAGCATATCTTAAAAAACTTCAAATATCCTGAAGAAGCTTTAAAGAATGAAATTCAAGGAAGAGTATTAGTTCAATTTACCATAAATGAAAATGGAGCTGTACAAGATATAAGAATGCGTGGTCCTAAAGGTGGAGAATTATTAGAAAAAGAAGCTAAGCGATTAGTAACTGAATTACCTAAATTCATTCCTGGGAAACACAATGGAAAAGTAGTAAAAGTAAAGTATGGTATTCCTATTACTTTTAAAGTTCCTGGTTCTAAAGGAAAAGCTAAAACT
This sequence comes from Tenacibaculum sp., assembly GCA_042093175.1. Classification (GTDB taxonomy): domain Bacteria; phylum Bacteroidota; class Bacteroidia; order Flavobacteriales; family Flavobacteriaceae; genus Polaribacter. Next base: position 47,780 of record JBELFC010000009.1, read on the forward strand.
AAAAGAACAGTAGTAGCTAGAAAAGTTATTAAGAAAGCTCCTGTTAAAAAAGCTGCACCTGTTGTTAAAGAGGCACGCCTTACTAATATTATCAAATTTAATAAA
>JBELFC010000010.1:0-45249 GCA_042093175.1 Tenacibaculum sp.
ACTAAGGCTAAGCATATATGCAACTGTATATTTTAACTAAAACAGAACATATTTTAAGCTAAGAGAACAGCTTACTGATTAAATTAATTTAAAATACACATATTATATTGTACAAAATCGGGTTTTACAATATCTTTGCATTTCCAAAAATCTTCACTTGTAAGAGGATTTAGCAATAATTATATATATAAAATAATGATTAAAATTACATTACCTGACGGAAGCGTTAAAGAATTTGAAGTAAATAGTACAGCAATGGATGTTGCTAAAAGTATTAGTGAAGGGTTAGCAAGAAATGTTATTTCTGCTAGTTTTAACGGAAAAACAGTTGAAACCACCACCCCTTTAACCACTGATGGTTCTTTGGTATTGTATACATTTAATGATGATGAAGGAAAAAATGCTTTTTGGCATTCATCTGCCCATGTATTGGCACAAGCTATTTTAGATTTTTATCCAAATTCAAAACTAACTATTGGACCAGCTATAGAAAGTGGTTTTTATTATGATGTAGATTTTGGAGAAGACTCTATTTCTGAGAAAGATTTTGAAAAAATAGAGAAGAAATTTTTAGAGCGAGCAAGAGAAAAAGCTGAATTTAAATTACGTTCAATTTCAAAAGCTGACGCACTTTCTTATTATAAAGAACAAGACAATCAATATAAAGTAGAGTTGATTGAAGGATTAGAAGATGGAGAGATTACTTTTTGTGATCATAGCGACTTTACAGATTTATGTAGAGGTGGACACATTCCAAATACTGGGATTATAAAAGCTATAAAAATAATGAGTGTTGCTGGTGCATACTGGCGTGGTGATGAGAAAAATAATCAGTTAACTCGTGTTTATGGAATATCATTTCCTAAACAAAAACAATTAAAAGAATACTTAGAGTTATTAGAGGAAGCAAAAAAACGTGACCACAGAAAACTTGGTAAAGAATTAGAATTATTTACTTTTTCTCAAAGAGTTGGTCAGGGATTGCCTTTATGGTTACCAAAAGGTGCTGCCTTAAGAAATAGATTAGAAGACTTTTTAAAGAAAGCACAAAAAAAAGCGGGTTATGAAATGGTAATGACTCCTCATATTGGTCAGAAAGAATTATATGTTACTTCTGGTCATTATGCTAAATATGGAGAAGATAGTTTCCAACCTATTACTACTCCTAAATTAGATGAAGAGTTCTTATTAAAACCAATGAACTGCCCACATCATTGTGAAGTTTATAATCACAAGCCTTATTCTTATAAAGACCTACCTAAACGATTTGCTGAATTCGGTACTGTATACAGATATGAACAGAGTGGTGAATTACATGGATTGACTCGTGTAAGAGGGTTTACTCAAGACGATGCTCATATATTTTGTACACCTGATCAATTAGATGAAGAGTTTAAAAACGTTATTGATTTAGTATTATATGTTTTTGGCTCATTAGGTTTTGAAAAGTTTACAGCCCAAGTTTCTATTAGAGATATGGCGAACCCTGATAAATATATAGGTTCTGTTGATAATTGGGAAAAAGCTGAACAAGCAATTATTAATGCTGCAAAAGATAAAGGTTTAGATTATGTTATTGAAGAAGGTGAAGCTGCTTTTTATGGACCTAAATTAGACTTTATGGTAAAAGATGCTTTAGGAAGAAAATGGCAATTAGGAACTATTCAAGTTGACTATAATTTACCTGAACGCTTTGATTTGACCTATAAAGGTGCAGATAATCAATTACACAGACCAGTAATGATACATAGAGCTCCATTTGGATCAATGGAACGCTTTATTGCTGTTTTACTAGAGCATACGGGAGGAAACTTCCCTCTTTGGTTAACTCCTGAACAAGTTATTATACTGCCTATCAGTGAGAAATACCAAAATTATTCAGAAAAAGTTTTAGATTTGTTAGAAAATTCCGAAATTCGCGCCCTGATAGATGATCGAAATGAGAAAACGGGTAGAAAAATTCGTGATGCGGAAGTAAGCAAAATACCTTTTATGGTTATTGTTGGTGAAAATGAACAAAAGGATGGTACGGTTTCTGTAAGGAAACATGGTGAAGGAGACTTAGGTGTCTTTACAATTGAAGAGTTTACCTCTTTAATTAATAAAGAAGTTAGCAAAACCTTAGTCCCTTTTGGAAAATAATTAGATAGTAATTTTAAATTTATAAGTCATAGCAATTAGAAGAAGAGGCGGACGTAGACCGCTCAGAGTAATTAAAGAAGATCAACATAGAATTAATGAAAAAATTAGGTATGTTGAGGAAGTTCGTCTAGTAGGCGATAACATTGAAGTAGGTGTGTATCCTTTAGCAAAAGCAAAAGAAATTGCTAAAGAACAAGAGTTAGATTTAGTTGAGATTTCACCTAAAGCTGTACCTCCTGTTTGTAAGGTTATTGATTACAAGAAGTATTTGTATGAGCAGAAAAAACGTGAAAAAGCCTTAAAATCAAAAGCAACGAAAGTTACTGTTAAGGAAATTCGTTTTGGACCTCAAACAGATGAACATGATTATGAGTTTAAAAAGAAGCATGCTATAAAATTTTTACAAGATGGAGCAAAACTAAAAGCATTCGTGTTTTTCAAGGGTCGTTCAATCGTGTTTAAAGAGCAAGGGCAAATTTTATTATTAAAATTAGCACAAGAGCTTGAAGAGTATGGAAAAGTTGAGCAAATGCCTAAACTTGAAGGTAAACGTATGATTATGTTTATTGCTCCTAAGAAAACGAAATAAAGAAAGTTATAAGCAAGATAAAACGCAAAACAAAAGATGCCTAAAATTAAAACAAAATCTAGTGCCAAGAAACGTTTCAAGTTAACTGGTTCTGGGAAAATCAAAAGAAAGCACGCGTTTAAGAGTCACATCTTAACAAAGAAGTCTAAAAAACGTAAGCTTGCATTAACACATGCTGCATTAGTTCACAAAGCTGATGAAGCAAACATTAAGCAACAATTAGTTTTAAAATAATTGTTAGCAAGGTAGTAAATTATTAACCATGGAGTTAGGCTCAAAAAAGTACTTTTAAATAAGTCGCCTACTACAAAAAAACAATTTGAATTATGCCAAGATCAGTAAATTCAGTAGCTTCAAGAAATAGAAGAAAAAAAATCTTGAAGCAAGCAAAAGGTTACTTTGGACGTAGAAAGAACGTTTATACAGTAGCAAAAAATGCGGTTGAAAAAGGAATGTTATATTCTTACAGAGACCGTAAAAACAATAAGAGAAACTTCCGTTCATTATGGATTCAACGTATTAACGCTGGAGCTCGTCAGTTCGGAATGTCTTACTCACAGTTTATGGGTAAAGTAAAAGCTAATAATATCGAATTAAACCGTAAGGTTTTAGCTGATTTAGCTATGAACAACCCAGAAGCTTTTAAGGCCATTGTAGAGAAAATAAAATAAGTTTCATAAACTTGCTTATACTAAAAACCCAAACTATACGTTTGGGTTTTTTTAAACCATTAAATTACTTTTATACTTAAAAAACTTTTTATGAAATTTTTAAAAGTCATATTATTTTTTACTTTAACAAGTGTAGCGGTTAGCCAAAACTCTAACCAAAATATAACGAATAACTCTATAAAAAAACAATTTGAAACTCTATATAAAAAATCGGGTAGTTATCAAAAATATAAAGTTATAGAAAAGACTTTATTCAATGCTTTACAAAGAAGAACTTTAGATACTATTAAAAATCTTAAATCGACAATAGTTTCAAAACAAGATTTAATAAACAATCAAAACAAAAAACTTACAAGCTTAGAAAATCAGATTACTTCTCTAAAAAATAGCTTAACTGAATCTTCAGAAAAAGAAGATCAAATTTCTTTTATAGGTATTAACTTAACAAAATCAAACTACAACCTAATTGTTTGGATTATTATTTTCACAATACTTAGTTTATTAGTATATTTCATATATCGATTTAAAAACAGTAATATCTTAACCAAAGAGACTCGAAGTTCATTTGATGAAATTGAACAAGAATTTGAGCAATACAAGAAAAAATCAATTGAGAAGGAACAACAATTGAGAAGGAAACTACAAGATGAAATTAATAAACAACGTGGTGTTTAATTAAAGATAAACTCAAAAAAGGCCTCAAATTGAATTTGAGGCCTTTTATTTAAACTTCAAGTAAAACTAAACTTTCTTTTTCTTTCAGCTCATTTTCCAAATCAAAAAGTAATGAATCTATTCGTTCCTTTTTAATACCTGGTACACATATAATGTGAGCTATTGTTTCCTCGGATGCTAATTGATATTTTTCACAAACTTTTTTAGATGGCTTATCAAAAACAACTGTTAGTGCCTCATTATTTCTCCAAGCATTAACTCCTAATTCATTTAATTTTCGTTCAGTGTATGCTGCTAATTCTTGTGATTCACATACCCTTCTTTTTAATCCATCCTTACCATGTTTCTCTATAAACGACCATAAAAAAAGTGGTGTTAATCCGTTTCTTGATCCTGTTATTGTTGTATCCAAAGTACCTACATAAGATATCGAATTTGCTACCCTATTTCTATGTGCTCTTTTACACATAACTATTCCACATGGTATTGGTCCTCCAATAAATTTATGTCCAGAAATAGAAATACTATCTACTCCTTCAGAAAAGTCAAATTTAGGTTTTGGTTCTACAAAAGGGGCTATGGTTCCTAAAAAAGCGGCATCGCAGTGAATATAATAATCCTTTATTGCGTATTTTCTTATAATTCCTTTGATTCTTTCTAAATCGTCTACTGCTTCAGTCATTGTTGTTCCAACATTCAAGAAAAATACCGCAGGCTTATCTCTATGAATAGTTAAAATTTGTTCTAAATCTTCGTAATCAATTTCACCATTTTCTTGACTTCGAACAACTATATTTCGCATATTTAATAAGTGAAGATTTTTTTTCACACTATAATGTGTAGATTCACTATAATAAACCACTGCGTCTGGATAACATTCTCTTGCTAAATACAGTCCGTATAAATTTCCTTCAGTACCACCATTAGTAACATATCCCCAAACATCATTTACTGTTGTAGACAATATATCTGCAAAAAATGTAATACACTTTTTCTCTACTTCTTTTGTATCGATTGTTAATGTAGACTTAGCTTCTGGATCTCCTACATTATTAATGCAAAGATCTAAAAATGGAGCAAATTCACTAAATTTAAAATCTTTTGCCAATGGATACCCTAAAAAATTATCAGAACTATCCTTAATTCTTTTATATATTTCTTCTAAACCTTTCATTGTTATTAATTTCTATGACAAAATTACGAACAAAGAATAAAAAACCATAATAACTTATATTTATAAGTATTTTTTACTAAAAAAATGTTTTTTAAAAGAAAATAACTACTTTTACAATCTATTATATAAGCTCAGATAAAAAAAAATTCTATGATTCACTTAGATCCAATAGACTTAAAAATAGTAGAGGAGTTACAAAAAGATGGAAAACAATCTATAAAACAACTTTCTCAAAAAATAAACCTTTCAATTACTCCAACTCATGAGCGTATAAAGAAAATTGAAGCTAGTGGAATTATAGAAAAGTATGTTGCCATTGTAAACCCCGAATTACTTGGTAAGAATTTAATAGTCTATTGCCAAGTAACATTAGTACAACATGAAGACAATGCTTTTAAAAAATTTGAAGACTATGTAAATTCAATTTCAAAAATTCTTGAAGTTTCTTATATCGCAGGAAGCTTTGATATTCTTTTAAAAATCATCCTTAAAGATATGAATGAATACCAAAATTTTGTTTTAAAAGAAATGTCACAATTAGAAATTATATCAAACATTCAAAGTTCATTTGTTATTAAACAAATAAAAAATGACACTTTAATAAGCGTCATTTAATTAAATATTTTAAATTTTTTAGCACATTACATCTCGAATTGTAAATTCAAATTCTTGTATTACAGTTTCACCTTTTATGTTTTTTGCAGGCTTCCAAGCAGGCATAGCTTTAATTAAATTGATTAATTCTTTATCTACTTCATAATTACCTGAAGTTTCTTTTACATTAACATTTATTACTTTACCTTTTTCATCAATGGAAAAACATACAACAGCTCCATTATTTGCCTGAAAATTAAAAGTTTGAAGACTCGTTGAAGTATTTTCCTTTAAATAGGTAATCATTGTATCATAACCTCCATCAAAACTAGCCCCTACATCAGGTACAACAACCATGTTAATTACCATCTCGCTTTTCTCTAACTCTTCTGTAACAGAGTTTTTAGTTTTATAATCTACTTTAATTTTAACAACATCTGAAATTTTTACTGAATTTAGTAATTGAAATTGCTTTTTAGTAAACACATTGTTCTTCCCGAATTCTTTTGTTTCTTTCCCATTTTTTATTACTCCAATTTTTACCGAAGTATAACTAACTATCCAACTTGATGGATAATACTCTATTAAATCTCCTATAGAATTTGCCTCATTTAATTGCTTTCTAGTAATTGTTCGTCTATGCTTTCCTTTAACTGAATACATTAAATTTTTTTCACCTTTAAAATCATTCAGAAATGTATTATTGTTCGTGAATAAATTTTTATCAATTGGTTTGCATTTAACAACGCCTTTATTCTCTTCTGAAAAACCATAAAGAACAAATAATATAACCGTAATAAAAAAACCAACAAAAACAATCTTATTTTTCATAATATATATATTTTACTTCATAACAAATTTAATATTAATCAATTACATTTTTAAAAACCATTTGTAAATAGTTGTTATTGAAGTGTAAAAAAATGTTATTGAAATGTAAATTACATGTATCAAAACTAGAATTAATGTAACTTTGTTATATGTCATCAAAAACGATACGAACAATTTTATTTTTAATGTTACTAACAATATTTGGATTGTTTGTAACTCAAGTATATTGGTTTAAGAAATCTTTTTCTTTAGAGGAAAGACAGTTTGATGACAAAATAAATATCGCCCTTAGAAATGTTGCTAACACCCTTTTGATTTTAGACAATAATAATCTTTCAAAAATCCCTCCTATTTCAAAAAATGCTTCTAATGAGTTTTATATAAAAACCAATAGTTATTTTAGCTTAGCTACTTTAGATAGTTGTATTAGAAAAGAATTTTTATTAAGAAATATAAATGTAAATTTTGATTATTCAGTTATAAAATCTCAAAATCAAGAACTTGTTTTAGGAAATACTATAACAAATTTATTTGATGACCCTAGTATTGCTTGTATTGGAAGAATGGATGATAAAGAGAACCTTGATTTTAAAATTCGTATTAACAACAAAACTTCATATTTATTAAATTCAATGGGAATATGGTTATACTCTTCCATTAGTTTATTAATACTATTAGCTGTTTTTATATTTATAATACTTTCTATTATGAAAGAGAAAAAGCTAGCAATGCTAAAAAAAGATTTTGTGAATAATATGACACATGAATTAAAAACTCCTATAACTAATATCTCAGTTGCTTCTGATGCAATTAGAAACAGAAATAACATGGATAATCAAAAACTTAAAAAGTATGCTGATATAATATACAATGAGAACAACAGATTGCATAATTTAGTAGATACCGTTTTACAAATTTCAACTATTGAAAAAAAAGAGGAGTCACTTTCATTTCAAACAATTGATTTACACACCATTATTAACAATGTAATTATTAGTTTTCAACCGTTAATTCAAGAAAAAGAAGGTAGTATTACGTCAAGTTTAACTGCTAGTAACTATAAAATTAATGCTGACGAAACCCATTTAACGAATGTAATTTACAACTTAGTTGAAAACGGTATAAAATATTCAAAAAACTATCCAGAAATAATGCTTACTACTAAAAATCAGAAGGATGGAATTCTTATAGAAATAAACGACAAAGGTATAGGAATGAGTAAAGAAACTCAACAACGTATTTTTGAAAAGTTTTTCAGAGCAGAATCTGGTAACATACACAATACAAAAGGCTATGGTTTAGGTTTAAGCTATGTTAAAATTATTATTGAAAAGCATTTTGGAAACATTACCTTTAAAAGTACTAGAAATGTAGGTAGTTGTTTTAGAATTTTTTTACCTATTTAAATTTATGAATATTCAAAAACGTATTTTACTTATTGAAGATGATGAAAGTATGGGGTTTTTATTAAAGGACAGCCTTGAAAGTCATAATTTTGAAGTAACTCATTTAACAAATGGATTGCTAGCTTTACCTTTATTAAAAAAACAATTTTTTGATTTATGTTTATTAGATGTAATGATGCCTAAGATAGATGGCTTCACATTAGCTAAAGAAATTAGAGCTTTTAATCTAAATATTCCATTACTATTTTTAACAGCAAAATCAATGAAAGAAGATAAAATAAAAGGTTTTAAAGCTGGTGCCGATGATTATGTAACTAAACCTTTTAGTATTGAAGAGTTAGTATTAAGAATAAAAGCTATTTTAAAGAGAGGAAAAGTAACTGATTTAACCAATGAATTAATAAATTTTGGTACATATTCTTTAGATATTACTAATCTAACATTAAATACTCTAGATGGAAGTATTCAGTTAACTCAAAAAGAAGTTGATCTTTTATCTTTATTTGTTAAAAACCCAAATACATTACTTAGGAGAGAATACATTTTAAAATCGATATGGGGAGATGATAGTTATTTTTTAGGTAGAAGTTTAGATGTTTTTATTTCAAAATTACGTAAACACTTTAAAGAAACATCTTCAATTAAAATAAACAACATACATGGTACAGGTTATAAGTTTGTAATTTTAGATTCATCTTCATAATTATATTCTATGATTTAAAAGCAACTACATGTATATGCAGTTGCTTCTTAATTTAATTAAAGTTTATTAAAAACTTATTTTTTTAACATTTACCAAATGTTTGGCTAATTACAGTTACCCCACCAATAACGACAGAAAGTTTAACACCTGTAGGAATCCCCCAAGTTGTACAAATACCTATACAAGCCTTACCTGCAGTTCCATTTGGAATACTTACTGGAATACTAAAACAATGTTTTCCAAAACCTAAAGGCAATTTTATACAAATCTTGTGGTTTTCAACTGTAACTGACACACATTGTGCACTTACAAATAAATCTCCTCCTTTTGTTGTATCAAAACTAGCATTAGCTGCTTTTAATTCTCCGCCTCCATGTGTATTTCTTGCTGCTTCTAGCGCTTGTTCAATTGCTTCATCATCGAACGAATAAAATGTTCCCATATTTTTTATGTTTAAGTTAGTTTCTTACTCTTTTTAAAGGATTTTCAGACTTCTCCTTGGTAATAAAAAAAGATGTAGCTACTTCTAATTTTTACTTAACCATTAATAAACTTAAGCTTATCAACACTGTAAATATCTGCATTACGCTCCCTTAAATTCCCAAAAACACCGCGACCGATTATTATAATGCTATCAGAACAATAAAATACTTCGCAAACGAAAACAGAGAAACAAATTAATGGCTATTTGTAAGATCAAAAAGGTTTTTGTCAATTAAAAAAGAAAAGATTAATTTTACCTAGCTATGAAAAAATTACTTGGTTACCAACCATTTTACTCCCTCTTATGCTTAATTTTTGGAATAACTTTACAATTTCATTTCAAAATATGGAGTTATAGTTTTTTTAAACTGTTTTTAACTTCCATACTATTAAGCTTGATTTTACTTATTTTAAAAAAAAATAAGTATGCTGTTGGATTTAAATTTATATCTCTTTTTACTTTCCTCTTCTTAGGGATTACATCAGTATATATTCAAAACCCTAAAAACTATTCAAATTATTTTATAAAACATGTAAACAATAATTCTTATTCTACTATAACAGTTACTAAAAAATTAAAATCTAATACTTATTTTGATAAATATATTGGCTCCTTTAATTATGTAGATAAAAAAGAAGTTAAAGGAAATGTTCTAATTAATATAAAGAAAGACAGTTCTTTACAATTATTAAAAATCAACGATCAAATAGTAATAAAATCTATTTTTAAAGAATTACCCTCTCCTTTAAACCCTTATCAATTTAATTACAAAGACTATCTCTCAAAACAATATATATATCATCAAATATCTATCAGTAAGAAACACTATAAAATTGCAACAAACAAAAAGTTTTCAATAGTTCAGTATTCAAATAGTTTTCGAAAAAAGATTCAAACTTCTTTAAAAAAACAAGCTTTTTCAAAAGATGTATATGCCATTATCAATGCCTTATTACTTGGTCAACGTCAAGATATATCAAAGAAAATTCTTGTTAATTATACAAATGCTGGTGCCATACATTTACTAGCTATATCAGGATTACATATTGGTATCATTTTATTAATACTCTTAAATTTACTAAAACCATTACATTATTTTAAATACGGTGCTCATTTAAAAACCCTTAGTATAATACTCTTTTTATGGTGGTTCGCTTTTATTGCTGGTTTGTCTGCATCAGTAGTTAGAGCAGTTACAATGTTTACTTTTATTACAATTGCAGAACTATTTAAAAAGAAGAGTATCATAGAACATTCACTTATAAGCTCCATGTTTTTATTACTTCTTATAAAACCTTTATTTTTATTCGATGTTGGTTTCCAATTAAGTTATATCGCTGTTTTTGGAATAGTTTGGATTCAACCATTACTTTATAAAATTTGGCATCCTAAGTTTTCATTATTAAAAAAAATATGGAAATTATTTACAGTCTCAATTGCTGCACAACTAGCTGTTTTACCAATTAGCTTATATTATTTTCATCAATTCCCCTCTTTATTTATCATTTCTAATTTAATTATAATACCATTCCTTGGTAGTATTTTATTCTTTGGAATTATAATTATACTTCTATCTACTTTAAACTTACTGCCAAACTTCTTAACTAAAATCTATAACTATAGCATTCAGTACATGAATAGTTATATGGAATGGATTGCAAATCAAGAAAGTTTTATATTAACAGAAATACCTATGTCTCTTTTACAAGCAATTTTATGGTATACTTTTATAATTTTTTCTTTTCAGCTCTTTTTAAAACTTACTACAAGAAAAGTAATTTATACTTTACTTTCAATTAGTCTACTACAATCTACTTATTTAGTAGAAAAACACAAAAGTGAATCGAGGAATGAATTTGTCGTTTTTCATAAAAATAAAAACTCAATAATAGGGGAACAAAAAAAAGGGAAACTTCTCATTTATCATGACTCTTTAAAAAAATTAAATATCACTAATGAAAAAATAGTAAAAGCATATAGTGCTGAAAAAAACATTAATACAATTTATAAAAACACTATTCCTTCAATGTTTTTAACAAGAAAAGATACTATTATGATAATTGACAAACTCGGTATTTACAATGTTAAAAACCTTAAAAACTGTATTGTTTTATTAATAGACAATCCAAAAATAAATTTATCTCGTTTAATCAAAAAAATAAAACCAAAATTAATTATCGTTGATGGAAGTAATTATAAAAGTTATACTAATCAATGTGAACTAACCTGTAAAAAACAAAAAACACCCTTTTGGAGTACTTACCAAAAGGGTGCTTATATATTAAATTAGCTCTTTGATTATATCGAGCTTTTAAAATTTTTAGAAAAATCTTTCCATTTTGTAGTTTTATAATTTTCTCCAGAAAAGAAAGCTAATATTTTTTCAAAACGTTGTTCTGCTAAATACCCAGGAACATTTTGTATTAGTTGTTTATCTTTATTTAAAAAAGCTGTTGAAGGATAACTAAGCTTCCCTTTCATTATTGCCGCAGCTAATTCATGGTACCCTCTCCTACCTTGAGCTTTATAGGTGAATTTTCTTCCTTGGTAATTTATATCTCTCTTCTCTTCTCCATTTAATTTTACAGCATAATAATTTTCATTAATATACTTTACAATTACTTCGTTCTTGTATGTAGTTTTATCCATTTTTTTACACCATCCACACCAATCGGTATAAATATCAATTAAAATGGGCTTTGGGTTTTTCTCATTTTTCTCTATAGCTTCTTCAAAAGTTAACCATTTAACCTTGTCTTGTGCTTTAACACTAATAGAGGCTATTACTAAAACTACTACTATTATAAAATTTCTCATACTCCGTTTGTCTCAATAAGTATTCCAAATTTACAAAAAAACCTGTTAATTTTTTCAAACTAACAGGTTATATATTTTTACGTTAATAAAAATGATTATCGAATACCGTGCATTAATTTTTTAATTAAAGGGTTTAATACCAAAAAGATTAACCCAACTGCTCCAGGAATTACAGTAAATATTAAAAAGAAAAAAGACATAGAATATTGTTCTACAATTGTATCAATATATTTACCAACTGTACCAGCCATTCCATTTCCTAAGAAGTTAACTAAATACCAAATTCCAAACATCATCCCTATTTTTTTTGCAGGCACTAATTTTGACACATAAGAAAGTCCTACTGGAGATACACATAACTCTCCCATAGTATGAAATAAGTATGCTAATACAAGCCATATTAAACTTACAGATGCTGTTTTAGCTCCTTGTGGAATCGAACTAGATCCATAGGCTAAAGCTCCAAAACCAATCCCTAATAAAAGCATTCCAATTCCAAACTTTACAGCTGCAGAAGGATTATATTTACTCTCCCACCATTTAGAAAATAATGGTGCTAAGAAAATAATAAACAAAGAGTTTAATATTAAAAACCATGAAGCTTCTATTTCAGCATTTTCTTTAGGAATTATGATAGATAATTTCCAAATTACAATAGCCCAAATACCAATAAAACTAGTACCTAATACAATATTAGATAATGATATTTTTTTGAAGGTTTGTCCAAATAATTTGATCAATACCCAAGAAATGATAATTAAAGGAACAGTAGATACTAAAACATCTACAATTTTAAAAATTGTTGCAGCACTCCCTTCTAAAGTTCTTTGTGTATAATCACTTGCAAAAATAGTCATTGATCCACTTGCTTGTTCAAAAGCTGCCCAAAAAAACACTGTGAAAAAAGCTAAAAGACCAACTACAATATACCTGTCTCTTTGAACATTACTAGGAACTTGTTCTTCTTCAACAACCTCTACATTTTCAATAGCATCTGACAAATCTACTTTTTTTGAAGGCTCTTTACCAACACTTTCAAAAATATCTCTCCCAAACCAAAATTGTAGGGTTCCTAAAAACATAAAAACACCAGCAAGACCAAATCCCCAAGAGTAACTTAAATTACTAGCTAAAAAACCACATAAAAGAACCCCTAAAAATCCTCCCGCATTTACCCCCATATAAAAAATAGTAAAAGCACCATCTTTACGATCTGGGTATTTATCATATAACCCACTTACAATAGAAGTTACGTTTGGCTTAAACAATCCGTTTCCTATAATTAACAAACCAATTCCTATATATAAAGTCATTTCAGTTTCAAGTGCCATAGAAGCATGTCCCAATGTCATTGCCAAAGCTCCTAAAGCAACAGCCTTTTGATATCCTAAAAACTTATCTGCAATAATACCTCCAATTAAAGGTGTTAAATATACTGTACTCGTATAAATCGTTAGTAAACCTACAGCCCTTTCATTACTCCAATCCCAACTTTTCACAAGAAATAAAACAAATATTGCACGCATTCCATAATATGAAAAGCGCTCCCACATTTCAGTAAAAAACAAAACAAACAGTGCAGGTTTATGCCCTAAAAGACTAAACTCATTAGATTTCAATGTTGTACTCATAAATATTTATTTAATTTATAAACAAAACAAACCTCATAATATTTCTATTATGAGGTTGTTAAATATATTTTTATTAATTATCCGCTAATTCAAATCCTTCTGCTTCTTCCTGTTTTAAATCTCTCTCTTTCTCTTCAGCACCATGTGTTAAACGTTTTAAAGGTTTTAATATTAAAATAAATAAACCACCTATTAAAACAGTAAAAATTAATATTCCTGAAAATATAGTTAGTTCACCATAATCAGAAGCAGATTCTCCTACTATTCCTGCTACTTTATTACCTAAACCAGTCGCAGCAAAATAAACTCCCATCATTAAAGCTGCATATTTTACTGGTGCTAACTTAGTGATAAAAGAAAGTGCTACTGGTGAAATACATAATTCACCTATTGTATGAAATAAATACGCTAATACTAACCATAACATACTAGATGTTCCAGATTTCTCAAACTCCATAGCTGCAAAAACCATAAAAAGGAAACCAAATCCCATTATAATAATACCTAAAGCCATTTTAAATAACGAAGAAGCTTCTTTTGATTTTAACTTTCTATTAGCCCAAAAACCAGCAACCCCAGTTGCAAATAAAATAATAAAACCAGCGTTTAAACTTTGAAACATTACTGTTGGAATTTCCCATCCAAAAAGAACTCTATTTGTATTTGTTTCTGTATATAAGTTCATTAATCCTCCAGCTTGCTCAAATGCTCCCCAAAAAATAATAACCATAATAAAAGATAATAAAAGAACTAAAAAACGATCTTTAAAAACCTGAGTTTCTAATTCTTTATAAATCATCATTAATAATGCTGTAATTGCTGTTAAGAACAAGAATAACATTCCATAACCCCATCCTAGTTTATACCATCCAAATGCAGATCCTGCTAATAAAAGCCCGGTAAAAATTAATTGTTTAGGCGAACTAAATAACTTTGAATATAACTTTCCATAAGATATTGAATTCTCATCATTTTTACTTGGCACAAAATTACCAACTTCTTTTAAATACTTTTGTCCATAAACATAGTTTATTAGTCCTAATACCATAACAATTCCTGCTAAACCAAAACCTGCATGCCATCCCCATTTTGCTACTACTAATCCAATTACCATTGTTGCTAAAAGAGAACCTAAGTTTATTCCTATATAAAAAATAGAAAACCCTTTATCCCTTCTAATATCTCCTTCCTTATATAATCCTCCAACCATAGTTGAAATATTTGGTTTTAATAAACCAACTCCTAAAATAACTAATCCTAACCCTGTATAGAAAGCCCAAGTATCTGTCATTATTAAAACTCCATGACCTAAACACAAAATAATTGCTCCTAATAATACCGATCTTTTTTGCCCAAGTAATTTATCAGCGATCATACCTCCTGGTATAGACATTACATATACCAACATGGTATACCAACCATATAAAGCTAAAGCTTCTTTACTTGTCCAACCTAACCCTGCTCCTCTTGGATCATCACCCATTGCAGAAGTAGTCATGTATAAAACTAATAAAGCTCTCATTCCATAATATGAAAACCGCTCCCACATTTCGGTTAGAAACAGGATATATAAACCTACTGGTTGCCCAAATAATTCTTTTTCATGCGGCTGTTTTATTGTACTCATGTTTGTTAGATTTTTATAAGTTGTTTTTAATAAAGTTTGTCATTTTAGTATATAAATGTAAACGTGTATTACCACCATAAATTCCATGGTTTTTATCTGGATACATTGCCCATTCAAATTGTTTATTAGCTTGAATTAAAGCTTCTGCCATACGCGTAGCATTCTGTACATGCACATTGTCATCTCCTGTACCATGAACTAATAAATATTTTCCTTTTAATAACTCAGGATAGTTCAATGGTGAGTTATCATCATATCCTGTTGGATTTTCTTCTGGAGTACGCATATAACGTTCAGTATATATTGTATCATAAAAACGCCATGTTGTTACTGGAGCAACTGCTATTGCTGCTGCAAAAACGTCATTTCCTTTTAAAATACAATTGGTACTCATATGACCACCAAAAGACCATCCCCAAATTCCAATCCTATTCGCATCTACATATGAAAGTTTTGCTAACTCTTTAGCAACAGCAATCTGATCTTCAGTTTCATGCTTTACTAAATTCATGTAAGTAACTTTCTTAAAATCTCTACCTTTATAACCTGTTCCTCTTCCATCAACACATACAACAATGTATCCATTTTGAGCTAGCATTTGGTGCCAGTAATCATTTGAACCATTCCATCTATTAGCTACATTTTGAGATCCTGGCCCAGAATATTGGTACATTAAAACTGGGTACTTTTTATTTGCATCAAAATTAGATGGTTTAATTGTATACATGTTTAAATCATTCCCATTTATGGCTATTGTTGAGAATTCTTTTTTACTAAGATTATATTGAGCAATCGTTTCCTTTAAACCAGCATTATCTTTAATTGTTTTTAAAACTTTACCTCCTTTATTTCTTAATGTATACACTTGTGGGGTGTTAGCATCAGAAAATGTATTGATAAAGTAATTCATATTTTTACTAAAAGACGCACCATTAGTTCCTGAAGGATTACTTAGTAACTTTTTGTTATCTCCTTTTAATGAAACACTATATACTCCTCTATTAATTGATCCGTTTTCTACAGATTGATAGTAAATAGTTTTTTCTTTAGCATTATATCCGTAATAAGAAGTTACTTCCCAATTACCTTTAGTTACTTGATTTATTAACTTCCCTTTATTATCATAATGATAAATATGGTTATACCCATCTTTTTCACTAGTCCAAATAAAGCTATTATCATCTAAAAAAGTTAAATCGTCAGTAACATCAACATAAGCCTTATCTGTTTCATTAAGTATTAATGTACTTGCAAATGTGTTAGCATTAACAAAATACATTTTCAAATCATTTTGATGGCGATTTAATGTACGTACAGCTAATAAGTTTGAATCTTTAGTCCAGTTAATTCTTGGAATATATTCATATTCTCCAAAAACTATTTCCGCAGTTTTATTGGTGTTTAATGAAAATATATGCAATGAAACTTTTGCGTTCTGTTCTCCAGCTTTTGGATATTTAAAAACATGTTGAGTTGGATATTTCCCTTTACCATACACATCCATAGAGAATGTTTTTACTTTGCTTTCATCAAAACGTAAATACGCAAGGTTTTTACTATCTGAACTCCACTCAAAAGCTTTTACAAAACCAAATTCTTCTTCATATACCCAATCAGTAATACCATTAATAATTTCATTTTTCTTACCACTACTTGTTATTTTAAAAACAGTTTCATTTTCAGAAAAATCTTTAATGTATAAGTTATTATCCTTAGCGTATGCTATTTTTTTGCTATCTGGTGAAAAAGTAGGTCTTTGTATATCTTCTCCTATTAATGATATTTTTTTTGAAGCAATATCATATAAGTAAAATGTACCTAAAAAAGAACGACGAAATATTGGTTTAAAGTTGGTACCTAAAATCAATTTAGTTTCGTCGTTATTAAATTTATAAGATTGAATGTATTTTAATTCATTTAAATCTTTGCTATCAACAATTGTGGCTATTTTCTCTAATGTTTCATAACTGTACTTATCTACAGTTGAACTTTCTTTTGAATAATTTAAAAGGGAGTAAAAATCTCCATTCATTGAGTTTAAAGAATTCATATAATCAGCTCTAAACGTGCCTTTTCGCCATATATCCTCTAAAGAAATATCTTTTTTTTGAGCTTGTATAAATGTAGAAACTCCAATAAAAAATATTAACAGTTTTTTCATATTTAGTTGTTGTTTAAGTAAAAAGTTTGCCAAGTTTACGGAAAATTCATTAAATTCTGAGTTAAAAACCTTAGAAATATACATTATGAAAGCTATTTTAATAGGATTCATTTATCTTTGACCCCATTAAAAAACAAAAACAAAGAATGCCTAAAGTTATTTCTGGATTTTCTAAACTTTCTAAAGAAGACAAAATAGATTGGTTAGCTAAAAATTTTTTTAACAATCAAAATGAAACTATAAATATTATAAAACAGTATTGGAATGACAATTCTAAGTTACAACAACTTCATGATGATTTTATAGAGAATACAATTACTAACTTTTACATGCCCTACGGTATTGCTCCTAACTTTATTATTAACAATAAAGAATACGTAATACCTATGGTAGTTGAAGAAAGCTCTGTAGTTGCTGCTGCTGCTCTTGTAGCCAAATTCTGGAGTACACGTGGAGGTTTTAAAACAACAGTTATTTCAACAACTAAAATTGGTCAGGTTCATTTTATGTTTGCCGGTGATAAAAAAGAGCTCACTAATTATTTTAATGAACAAAAATCTAAATTAAGAGAAGTAACTTCCTCTATTACCAAAAACATGGAAAAAAGAGGTGGTGGTATTTTAGATATTGAATTAATTGACAAAACTAAGCAACTTGATAACTACTATCAATTGCATGTTACTTTTGAAACCAAAGATTCAATGGGAGCTAATTTTATTAACTCTTGTTTAGAAGTTATGGCAAATCAATTTAAAAGACATGACATTGAAATAGTTATGAGTATTTTATCTAATTATGTTCCTGAATGCATTGTTAAATCTGAAGTTTCATGCTTAGTTTCTGATTTAGGAGGTGAGAATCCTGAGAAGTTTGCTAAGAAATTTGAACAAGCCGTTAAAATAGCAGAAATTGAACCTTACAGAGCTGTTACTCATAACAAAGGAATCATGAATGGTATTGACGCAGTTGTTTTAGCTACAGGAAATGATTTCAGAGCCATTGAAGCTGGTGCCCATGCATATGCCTCTAAAGGTGGATATTATAAAAGTTTAACTCACTGTGAAGTAAAAAATGGTGTTTTTAAATTCTGGATCGAAATACCTTTGGCTGTTGGAACAGTTGGTGGATTAACAGCTTTACATCCTATGGCAAAGCTATCACTAGATATGTTAAACAGGCCTTCAGCACGTGAGTTAATGGAAATAATGGCTACCGCTGGTTTAGCTCAAAATTTCGCTGCTCTAAGAGCTCTTACTACTAAAGGAATTCAACACGGTCATATGAAAATGCACTTAATGAACATTCTAAATCAATTAGGAGCAACTGCTGAAGAAAAAAACACAATTGCTAAAAAATTTGAAAACGTAACTGTTTCTCATAGTGCAGTTGTGGAAGCTTTCAATAAATTAAGAGAATAGAAAGAATATGTCAACTCGAGTGGAGTCGAGAAGTCATAAATTAATAACATAAAAAAGGTTTCGACTCCGCTCGACCTAATACTTGTTTTGAAAAAATTTTACTCAAACGGAAAGTTATTATTAACTGGTGAATACCTTGTTTTAGATGGCGCAGACGCATTGGCTATCCCTACAAGGTTTGGCCAAGATTTAACAATACAACCAATTAACGAACCTCAACTTATTTGGGGTAGTTTTACCAATGAAGGTGATTGTTGGTTTGAGGCTGCGTTTAACATCTCTAAACTTCGGTTAACCTCAGCTACTTTTAATTCAAATAAAGAAGGTGGGGCTGAATTTATAGCAGAAACACTACTAAATATTTTAAAAGAAGCTAAAAAACTAAATCCTAATTTTTTAAATACCAAAAATGGATTGGTTGTAAAAACAAACTTAACATTTCCTAAAAACTGGGGGTTAGGTAGTTCTTCAACTCTAATTAACAATATTGCTTCTTGGGCAAATGTAGACCCTTTCACTTTATTATGGAATGCTTTTTCTGGAAGTGGTTATGACATTGCTTGTGCCAAGTATGATACTCCAATTATATATACCCTTAATAACGGAATACCTTCCATTATGGAAACTCAATTTGTACCTAGCTATGCTGATGAGTTATTTTTTGTGTATTTAAACCAAAAACAAAACAGCAGAGAAGGTATTGCTCAATATAAACAGTACAAAGAAGAAGCAAAACTTCTAATTCCAGAAATAAATAAGTTAACTCAAGAATTTTTAGAAGCTTCTTCTTCGGAAAATTTAAACAGTATTATTATCGAACACGAACACATTATAAGTTCTATTATTAAACAAGAACCAGTTAAAAAGCGTCTATTTTCTGATTATTTTGGAGAAATTAAAAGTTTAGGTGCTTGGGGTGGTGATTTTGTTTTAGCTACTGGAGGTAAAAACACTCCTGAATATTTTAAAAATAAAGGGTTCAATACAATTTTACCTTTTAAAGAAATGGCTCTATGAAAAAAGTAATAATTATAGGTGGAGGTGCTGCGGGTTTTTTTACAGCCATAAATGCAAAAGAGTTAAACCCCAATTTAGATATTACTATTTTAGAAAAAGGTAAAGAAGTTTTACAGAAAGTAAAAATATCTGGTGGTGGTCGTTGTAACGTTACCCATGCTTGTTTTGAACCAAAAGAACTAACTAAGTTTTATCCAAGAGGTGAAAAAGAATTATTAGGCCCTTTTCATAAATTTATGACTGGTGACACATTTGAATGGTTTGAAAATCATGGTGTTCCTTTAAAAATAGAAAATGACAATCGTGTTTTCCCTGAGGCAAATACATCTCAAGCTATTATAGATTGTTTTACTAACGCTGTTAATAACCTTGGCATTAAAGTGTTAAAAAACAATGGTGTAACTTCTATTCAAAAACAAGAATCTACCTGGACCATCAACACTAAAGAACATCAATTTAAAGCAGATTTTTTAGTTATTGCAGCCGGTAGCAGTAAAAAAATATGGGAAATGTCCGAAAATCTAGGACATACAATAGTTAATACTGTTCCTTCTTTATTTACTTTTAATATTAAAGATTCTAGAATATTAGATTTAGGTGGTGTTGCTGTTCCAAATGCAGGGGTCAGTATTGCTAAAACAAAATTAGAAAATTCGGGACCTCTTTTAATTACTCATTGGGGTTTAAGTGGCCCAGCTATATTAAAACTATCTGCCTTTGGCGCTCGTATATTAGCTGATAAAAACTACCAGTACAATGTTATTGTAAATTGGTTAGGAATTGATACTGATACAGTTTTTGAAAAACTCCTTGAGTTAAAAAGAACCAATGCTAAGAAACAAGTTATTTTAAAATCTCCTTTTCCAGACATTCCTCGTCGCTTATGGGAACGTTTAGTTATAGCTTCAGCTATTAAAAACAACCAAAACTGGGCAGATATCAGCAATAAACATCTTCAAGACTTGGCAAATCAATTAACTAATGGATTGTTTAACGCAAATGGCCGTACTACTTTCAAAGAAGAGTTTGTTACTGCTGGTGGCATTGATTTAAAACAAATTGATTTTAAACGTTTTGAAAGCAAACTACATCAAAATTTATTTTTTGTAGGCGAAACATTAAACATAGATGCAGTTACTGGAGGATTTAACTTTCAAAATGCTTGGACAGGGGGCTATATATGTGCTAAATCTATCTCAGAAAAATAAGTAAAAATATAAAGGTCAAAATAAAATTATTTTGACCTTTATATTTTTTTAATCTTCCTCTTCATAACAGTTAAAAACGATAGAATACCCATACTCTAGAGCATCCTTATACAACTCTTTCTGCTCTTCATCTACATCATCAACAGAATCAAGTGTAAAGTATTCATCTTCTATTTCAGTAACTTTCCAACCTTCATCTTTAATATAGAAATTTGCTAATTTTAATGCGCCTTGAATATCTTTATAATCAATATACAAACTTACATACGCACCTATTACTTCATCATAATGCTCAGATGATTTTTTTGGTTTTGCTAAGGCATTTATTAAATACATACTTTTTGTTTTTTTTATTAAATTAAGCTATTTCCCCTCTATGAGGTTTTAAGGCGTCTCTAAATGTTTTCATATTTAATTCATCAACTACAATAAAAGCTATAGTATGAAAATCATTTAATTCATTATAAGCTACTTCATGATAATCCAAGCTATCAATTTGGGCAAATTCTTTTAAATGAATACAATGATGTTTAGCTGTTTCTAATCCGTCAGGACCCTTAAAATCCCATATAAGTTTTATTTTTCTACTCACAATTATGATTTAAAGTACAAAAATACCTAATTCAAAATTGAATTAGGTATGTAATCATATTAACTAATTAAATGCTAGTTACTTTTTTGAGTCATTGTATACTTATAAGCTTTGAAAATTTTAAGTAACTTTTGACTGTGCGAACCTGAAGATGCATTGAAAGTAAAACAAATTGTAAGTTTTAATTTTGGCATATATGCAGCTATTGAACGAAAACCATCAATTGCTCCATCATGGCCATAAACCACTAAATCATTAAATTCATTAACTGAAATCCCCATACCCATTTCTTCTTTGGGTGTGGTCATTAATTTTAAGCTTTCTTTTGAAATCAATTTACCTGTAAAAAGGGCATTATAAAAAATACTTACTTCTTTCGCATTAGAAATAACACCACCTGCTCCCATTGTTCCTGTTAAATTGGTATGGAAAGTAATTGGATGCCATTTGCCATTTTCAGGATAATAACACATCGCTTCATTTTTAGAAAAATCAATATCTTTTCCAAAATCTGTTCTTTTTAAATTTAACTTGTCAATAATTCGATGATTAACAATTTTACCAAATACTTTCTTATCTATGTCTTCAGCAATATAAGCAAGTAAAATATAGTTAGAATTAGAATATTCCAATTTAGAATTTGGTTTAAATAAACTAGATTTACTTTTTATTTTAGTTATCATTTCATCCCTACTTCTAGGTTCGCTTATCCAAACTTCAAAATTTTTATCTGTTGTAATATTATAAATACCACTTCTATGATATAACATGTCAGAAATTGTAATATTTTCTGAATTTGGAATTTCTGGAAAATATTGACTTAAAGAATTTTTTAATGATAATTTTCCTTCATCTAGTAATTGTAAAATAATGGTAGCTGTAAATGTTTTACTGATAGAACCAATTCTAAACTTAGTTTCAGCATTGTTCTTTTTATCTAGTTCAATATTAGCGTATCCAATAGATTTTCCATAAAAATTATTTCCATTTTTTAAAATAGAAACAGTACCCATTGCCTCATTTTCTTTCTCAAAATCATTTAATAATTCATTTAAGTTTTGGCTTTTAGTACAGCTCACAAAAAAGCATAAAGCTCCGAAGAATAAAAAAATTCTTTTTTTCATAATATATTAAATTTTGTATGTGATAAGTTATTAACTAGTGTTGTTTTCTTAAGTTTAAAGCTATAAGCCCTAATCTAACAATTAAAAATACTAACATTCCAAATGTGGGGCTTAATAATGCTTCTTTTAACCCCACTGCTAAAACTGAATGATGTATTCCTGTTGCTATTGAAATCGAATCAAAAGCCCAAATCATATTTATCATAAAACCTAAAAATCCCCAAACCAAAGTAAACAAACTTAAATGTCCTATTATTTTTTGTTTTTTGCCATTTTTATCACCATCCATAAAAGATTTTATAAGTAAGATTACACACACAATTAACAATATCATCATTGGATACATAAACTCAGGGCCTCCTTCATATAATATATTCATAAATAAGAAATTCATAGTTTTAAGTTTTTTAAGTTATTATGTTTCAAATCTAAAAATAGTTTATTGTTCTTTTTTTAGATTGCGACGATTGAATGTTTTACAAAGACAAACTACTAATTGAAGCTTATATAGCAACGTTATTAATCTTATATGCAATATCACGTCTTTATTTTGAATTTCATCGCAAAAAACAATGCATTTAAATAAAAAAGGTATTATTGTACTCTTATGAAAAAATATTTTTCGTTAGTTAAAATCTTAATTAATATATTAATACACTTGTTATTCTGGATTGGTGTGTACTTTTTTTATACTTATTTTTTAGGATATGGTAGTAGCAATATAAAATATGTAAACAAGTTTTCATTCTACTTAATGCCTACAACAATTGTAATAGGTTATTATTTTTATTTTTATTTAATTCCTAATTATCTACTTTCGAAAAAACAATATTTATTTTTAATATATACAGTATACTCTTTAACAATCTCTTTTTTTCTTATCCTATTTTCAATTTTTTATGGAGTTATTTTTTCAGCTAGTTTAACTCCAAAAAACTCAATCCCTTTAACTAAAAGTCTTCCCATAATAATCTTAGGTGTTTATTTTGTTATACTTATTGTTATAATGCTAGGTTTAATAACACATCATTATAAATCAACTTTAAAAAATGAAGATTTAAAAAACAAATTTCTAGAAACACAATTACAACTTAAAGAACAGGAGTTAAAGTTTTTGAAAATGCAAATTCACCCACATTTTTTATTCAACACACTTAATACTCTATATGGGTTCACACTAAAAAAAGCAGATGAAGCTCCAGATATGATTTTAAAACTATCAAACTTATTAGATTATATCTTATATCAAGTAGAAAAGCCTAAAGTTTTATTATCTGACGAAATTCAACATATTGAAGATTATGTTTCTCTAGAAAAAATGCGTTTTCAAAACCGTTTAATTATTAAATTTCAAAAAGAAATATATAATAATCATGTTCAAATTTCTCCAATGCTCTTATTGCCTTTTGTTGAAAATGCTTTTAAACATGGTAGTCAAAAGAATGGAGTACTAGAAATATCTATCTTTTTAAAAACAACCAATTCTGAATTAATTTTTGATATTTACAACACAGCAAAAAATGAGAATATAAAAAAAGGAGGAATTGGATTAGAAAACATAAAAAAAAGATTAAATATGGTTTACAAAGATAAATTTGATTTATCAACTTCTTTCTCAAATAATATCTTTAAAGCCCAATTAAAAATACTACTTAAGAATGAATAGAAAAGTTAATTGTATTATTATTGACGATGAGCCAATGGCTCGTGAAATACTTGTAACTTATATTACAAGAATTCCAAATTTAAACCTTATTAAAAGCTGCTCAAATGCCATAGAAGGATTAAACATAATAAATGATAAAAATATTGACTTACTTTTTTTAGATATTAACATGCCAGAAATATCAGGGCTATCCTTAGCTAAATCTATTCATAAAAAAACAAAAATAATTTTTACTACTGCCTATCGTGAATATGCAGCAGACGGATTTGACTTACAAGCCATTGATTACTTATTAAAACCAATAGCCTTTGATAGGTTTCTTCAATCAGTTAATAAATTTCTTGAAATTCCATATAGTTTAAAAAATCAATCTACAGAAAACAAATCATTCACAAATAACAATTTTATTTTTGTTCGAGTAGATAGAAAAATGCTTAAAATAGATTTTGATTCTATTCTTTACATAGAAAGTTTAAGTGATTATATTAAAATACATACTCAAGAAAAAACTATAGTTACTAGAGAAACAATTACTAATATTCAAACCAAATTACCCACTACTTTATTTTTACGAATACACCGTTCTTTTATAATTTCTATTTCATCTATTAATTCTTACACTAACGAATACATAGAGATTAATAAAAAAGCAATTCCAATTAGTCGTAGCTATAAAGAAGAGGTCTTGAATAAATTAAATTCTATTTAGCGTTAAACAATTATCTTTGTCAAAATTTTTGACATTGAACATATCTGATTTTATATTTAAGGAGAATACAAAAACAATAGAAAAGGCAACATACACATGGAAAACGCCTAGTAATATAGCTTTAGTTAAGTATTGGGGAAAAACAGAACCTCAACTACCTAAAAATGCTTCTATTAGTTTTACGCTAAATAATTGTCATACTATTACAACTATTGAGTTTAAAAAGATAAAAAAAGTTACTGAAGCTAACTTTGAATTATATTTTGAAGGAAATAAGAAAGATGACTTTAAACCAAAAATAGCTAAGTTTTTCAGTAGAATTGAAAAATACTGCCCTTATATTTTAGAATATTCGATGGTTATCAATTCAGAAAACTCATTCCCTCACAGTAGTGGAATTGCTTCATCAGCAAGTGGTATGAGTGCTATAGCTATGTGTTTAATGAGTTTAGAAAAAGAGTTAAACCCTAGCTTATCATTAGAATCTTTAAATAAAAAAGCTTCTTTTTTAGCTCGTTTAGGTTCAGGAAGCGCAAGTAGAAGTATTGAAGGGCCAATGGTTGTTTGGGGTGAACATCCAAAAATAAAAGGTAGTTCTGATTTATTTGGTATAAAATTCCCATATGAAGTACATCCTATTTTTAAAGATTATCAAGATAGTATTTTATTGGTTGATAAAGGAGAAAAACAAGTATCAAGTACTGTTGGTCACAATTTGATGCATAATCACCCATATGCTGAAAAACGTTTTGAACAAGCGAATGAAAATTTAGAAAAACTATCTACAATATTACAAGAAGGCAACATTAAAGAATTTATTAATTTAGTAGAAAGTGAAGCATTAACACTTCATGCAATGATGCTCACAAGTAATCCTTACTTTATATTAATGAAGCCTAACACTTTAGAAATAATTAATAAAATATGGGAGTTCAGATCAGCAACAGATAGCAATATTTGTTTCACCTTAGATGCAGGTGCAAACGTGCATATTCTTTACCCAAAAGCTGAAAAACAAGCAGTTGAAGACTTCATTAAACTAGATTTGTTAAAATATTGCCAAAAAAATCAGTATATTTGTGATAGTACGGGGTTAGGTGCACAAACCTCATAACTTTAATTCCCTTAATATTATGAAAACTTCAACATTACTTATCGTAGTGTTTGTTGGGTTTTTTACTTTATCATTAACAGCCCAGGAAACAGTATGGTTCGATGCCAATTGGCAAAAAACAACTAAGGACAAAGGCGAGTACTATCGTCCAACACCAAAAAAAATTAAAAATGGTTATTGGATTGTAGATTACTTTGAAAGCGGCCAAGTGCAAATGGAAGGATTTAGCACTACTAAAGAGTCGGGAGAAGAACATTTTGATGGATTAGTAACTTATTTTCATTCAAATGGTAAAACATGGCATAAAGCCAATTATTTAGACGGTAAACTTCATGGAGTTCGTAAAGTTTTTTACAAAACTGGCGAACTTAAAGAACAAGGTAAATACAAAGAAGGCAAAAGAGAAGGTATTTGGAAAACTTTTTACAAAAACGGTAAAATAAAAGAGAAAGGCAAGTACAAAAACAACAAAAAAGCTGGTGTTTGGAAAACTTTTTACAAAAACATTTACTAATAAATTGTAAACTAGACCTTTTACTTGTACTTTTGCATTATAATTAAACATCTATGAAAGGACCTTTATTTTATGCAAAGATTTTACTCTTCGGTGAGTATGGTATCATTAAAGATTCTAAGGGATTAGCTATTCCTTTTAATTCTTATAAAGGTGCTTTAAAATCTGCAAAAAACCTAACAGGAGAAGCAAAGAAATCAAATCAAAGCTTAACTAACTTTTATAATTACTTAGTTAATTTAAATTCTGATGAAATTTCTTTTGATGTTGAAAGTCTTAAAAGCGACATTGATAACGGAATGTATTTTGACTCATCTATCCCACAAGGATATGGAGTAGGAAGTTCTGGTGCGCTAGTCGCCTCTATTTATGACAAATATGCAAATAACAAGATTACAGTTTTAGAAAACTTAACTAGAGATAAGCTTTTAACCCTAAAACAAACTTTTTCTTTAATGGAATCTTTCTTCCATGGTAAAAGTTCTGGATTAGATCCTTTAAACTCTTATTTAAGTTTACCTATTTTAATCAATTCTAAAGAAAACATAGAAGCAACAGGTATACCTTCTCAGAAAGAAGGAAAGGGAGCAGTTTTCTTATTAGATTCAGAGCAAATAGGAGAAACTGAACCTATGGTTAACATTTTCATGAATAAAATGAAAAATGAAGGCTTTAGAAAAATGTTAAGTGAAGAATTTTCTATTCATACTGATGCTTGTATAGATGATTTTTTACAAGGAAACATTAAATCATTATTTGGAAACGTAAAAAAATTATCTAAAGTTGTATTTGCAAACTTTAAACCTATGATACCTACTGCCTTTCATAGAGTTTGGGAAAAAGGAATACAAACTAACGACTACTATCTTAAACTTTGTGGATCTGGTGGTGGTGGTTACATTTTAGGTTTCACTAAAGATTTTGAAAAAGCTAAAAGCAGTTTAAAAGATTATAAATTAGAATTAGTGTATCGTTTTTAAATGATTTTTTGCGATGAGTACACCCAAAGCAAACTCACTTTTTTTTAAACTATTTAGTCTATTATCTGTTATTAGAGGATATAATATATTAGTATTAGTAGCAGCCCAATATTTGGCTGCTATTTTTATTTTTTCAGAAAAAAAATCACTTAAACTCGTTATTTTTGATTCGCACTTATTTTACTTAGTACTTGCTACTATTTGTATTGTTGCATCTGGATATATAATTAATAATTTTTACGATGTTAAGGCCGATAGAATTAACAGACCTATTAAAACCGGGCTGGATTCCTATGTAAAACAAGAAACTAAACTTTCTTTATATTTTTTATTAAACTTTATCGGTTTCTGTTTTGGTTGGCTTGTTTCATGGCGTGCAGCTTTCTTTTTTGCTTTCTACATCTTTGCTATTTGGTTTTATTCCCATAAACTCAAAAAACATCCATTAATTGGTTTAGTAACCGCTACTATTCTAACCATACTACCCTTTTTTTCAATTTTCATTCATTTTAAAAATTTTTCAAAAGTTATTTTCATACACGCTTTTTTTCTTTTTTTAGTTATTATGGTTCGTGAAATCATTAAGGATTTGGAAAACATTAAAGGAGCAATTGCAAATAACTACAACACTTTTCCTGTAAAATATGGAGAACGAAACGCAAAAAAAACAATTATTTTATTGTTAGTTTTAACATTAATACCTGTAGCTATTTTATTTAATTACCCCGCAATAACTTACATGAAATATTACTTTTACTTTGCTTCTTTCATATTAATTTTTGTTGGCTTTTACACTTTTAAAGCATCTCAAAAAAATCAATATCGATTATTACACAACATTTTGAAACTCTTATTATTAATCGGTGTTTTTAGCTTACTTTTCATTGACAAAACATTAATATTAGACAAAGTAGTTAATGTTCTAGATTAAAAATCAAATAATTAACGTACATTTGCCCGCATTTTAAAAAGCAATTATGAATTCAAAAAACTCGTCGAGAGGACGACAAGCTGGAAGTAACAGCAATCCTCAAGGTAAAGGTCAATTTAAAAAAGATTTTAGAAAACCAAAACCTACGAATAAACCTTCTCAAAAAAAGACTGAAAGCACAGGTATTCGTTTAAACAAATACATTTCTAACTCAGGTATTTGTTCACGTAGAGAAGCTGACACCTATATTGAACATGGTAGTGTTACCATAAATGGGAAACTTGTAACAGAAATGGGATACAAAGTACAACCTAATGACGAAGTTCGTTTTGATGGTACTCTTATTTCTATGGAAAAAAAGCGCTACGTTATACTAAACAAGCCAAAAAATTACATTACTACTATGGAAGATGATCGTGGTAGAAAAACAGTAATGGAATTAATAAGTAACGCAACTAAAGAACGAATTTACCCAGTTGGTAGATTAGATAGAAATACTACTGGATTGTTACTTTTTACTAATGATGGTGAATTAGCAAAAAAACTTACTCATCCAAAACATAATGTTCGTAAACTTTATCATGCTTCATTAGATAAAAAATTAACCATGTCTGATTTAGAAAAATTAAGAGGAGAGGTTATTATTGAAGGTAGAAAAGTTTTTATTGATGCCGTTTCTTATGTTCAAGGAGAAAAGAAAACTGAAGTAGGTATTGAAATTCATTCAGGAAGAAACCGTATTGTTCGTAAAATATTTGAACATTTTGGATACACAGTTACAAAACTAGATCGTGTTGTTTTTGCTGGTATGACAAAAAAGAATTTACCACGCGGTAGATGGCGTGAATTAACTCAATTGGAAGTTAACAACTTACAAATGTTATAAGATATTTACAAAAGTGTTGAAAGTTAAAACTTCAACACTTTTTTTTTAAAGAAATGATAAACAAAAAACCGAGCTATTACACTCGGTTTTAAAATACTGCATTTACCCCTTCATTTTAAATACAGCTTAGAAAGTTTTTATTTAATTTATGTTTTCAAACACATAATTATAAAACCTCAAAAATAACTCTACACTGTATTTATTAACTCACCCATAAAGGGTGATTTTAATTCTCTATTTTTATTGATATTTGTATCCCCATTTAAATCAACATGCTTAAAACAATAGCTTCTTCAAAGAACTTACTGCTAACAATCTTTTTGTTTAGCTTATTTGTAAGCTATTCTCAGCAATCCGTTTATAAACACTACACAGCTGAAAATGGCTTACCACATGATTTAACCTATCAAATAATCCAAGATAAAAAAGGCTATATATGGATAGGAACAGATGAAGGTTTAACAAAATTTAATGGTTCAAATTTCACTAATTACACTTATGAAAATGGCTTGAATTCTAATTTTGCAATAGATGTTTTTGAAGAAAAACCTAATGAATTTTTAATTGCCACTTGGGGAGCAGGTGTGCATCGACTAAAAAACGACAGTATAAAACTTATACCTCAAGAAGACCATAAGGTTACCAAAACGAAAAACGTTTACAAACTTAATGATTCTATCATATTGGGAGATTTTAGTAATAGTTTATACCTTTATAATACTAAATCCAATTTTAAAAAAGCTGTTATAATAATAGAAGATTCAATAAGTAAAAAACCTAAAGTAAGTTTAAAAAAACTCTCAAGACAATCAAAATCATATTCTTTTAACGAAACGTTTCTAAATAATAAATTATTCTTACTTGCTTCAGAAAACAAAAGTACTCGAAAAACTATTAAACCCTTAAAAGGGATTTTTGTTTTTGATGGATATTCTTTGAAAAAAGTTAACTATAAAAAACTAAACTCTAAAGAAGTTCATGCTATAACTAAATTAGGCAATTATTTTTTTGCTGTCTCACATAATCATGTATTTGTTTTTAATGAAAAAAAATCATTAATTACTCAAAGAACAATCCCTATTAAAAATGAAACAATCATTCAACTTAAAATTATAAATCAAATATTATATTTTGTTTCTAAAAACCATAAAGATGGAACTCAAAAAATTTACATGTATGATTGGGACTACAATTTATTGACAAACCTTTCTAAAAAACTTGCTATAAACAGTTTAATTTCAGACTTCTTATTTGACTCAGACAAAAACCTTTGGATTACAACTTATGGTCAAGGTGTATACTTCATACCAAAAACTACTAATATCTTCTTTGGTAAAGAAATATTTGCTAACCCTGACTTAAAAGACATAACTAACATAAATAATAGCTTAGTTGTCTTGGCTACGAATATGATTTATGAATTCTCTAACAACCATATAACATGTAAAAAAGTAGTATCTACACATGCTGAAGCATTACAGTTTAATGAGAAAAAAAAGAAGATTACCATTGTTTCATCTTTATTTAACCCCGACCAAGAACGCCTTGGTAAAAACAATATATCTTATAAGCATTCTAAATCTTTTAACTTTAATATTGATTCTACTTTAATTAATCTAAAAGGAAATGAGTTTAACTCAATTAAAAAAGACATCAGTACTAAAACAGTTATAGATAAAGTTCACGACTCTTATATAAGAACAGCATCATTATACAATAATTCAATTATAGCGCTATATGGAAAAGGAGGAATCATAAACATTACTCCTCCTTTTATAAATAAAATTACTTCTTGGAAACGTATAAATAAAAAATTTTCTAACGGAGTTTTTAGTGATCTCTTAATACATAAAGATACTGCTTGGGTAGCTAGTGACATGGGACTATTTAAAATTACCCCCGAAAAAACTATTAGATATACAACAAAACATGGTCTATTAAGTAATCATATTAACGACATACATATAGACTCTCATGGAGTTTTATGGGTAGCTACTCAAAAAGGATTAAACATACTTGCAAACAACTTATTTCTAGTTATTGAAAAAGAACTTGGACAAAATTCTACTTTTGTCACCAAAATTACTGAACAAAATAAATATATATATGTTACTGGTAATAGAGGACTTTTTAAACTTGACAATATCAATCCTTTTTCTCCTCAACACTATACTAAATTATTGATAACACAAAATATGAGTAGTTTTTCGTTAAACACTATTAATTACATCAACCCAAAATCAATAACTATTGCTTATAAACTAAATAATAATTCCTGGGTAAAAACCTCAAGTAATAATTTAAACTTCAAAAATATAACACAAGGCAACTACAATATTAAATTTAGATACAAAGACAATCTTAGTAATTGGAAGTATTCAAAATCTTATCAATTTGAAATAACTAATCCTTGGCACCAACAAACATGGTTTTATGTAACAATTACAGTACTACTTCTTGGTGCAATTGTGTTATTATTGATTTATGTGCTACAAAAAAGTATAAAAAAGAATAAAAAACTTAATAAAAATATTGAAGAAAAAGAAAAGCTTCAGAAAGCTTTAAAAGAAGTTAGAAAAAATGTTGCAAGAGATTTTCATGATGAACTAGGTAACAAATTAGCCAGCATTTCAATAACTTCAAACTTACTAACAGACACAAACTACAAAAAAGACATAGAAACTCAAGAAAAAAAGCTAAAACAAATAAAAAAAGATGCCGATTATTTATACCACGGGATGAAAGATTTTGTTTGGGCTTTAGATCATAAAAATGATGATTTACAACAACTCCAAGTTTATTTAAATGATTTTGGTGAAAGTTTATTTGAAAACTCAACTATTCGATTCTACTCAAACCATAACTTAAACAATCAAAAAATAGAGCTCCCATTTTATTGGAGTAAACAATTAGTCTTAATTTTTAAAGAAGCCATGACTAATTCTTTAAAACACAGTAATGCTACAAAAGTATTTTTGACTTTCAATATTCAAAAAAACATTTTAAAAATCATTTTAGAAGACAACGGAAAAAGTTTTAACATCAATAAGTTAAAACGAATAAACGGAATTCAAAACATGAAGTTTAGAGCAGAATCATTAAACCAAAAAATTTACATCCATACTAATAATGGCGTAAAGATAATTTTCACAGGTACCCTTAATAATCTAAAAAATGAATAAATTAAATATTATAATTATTGAAGATCACGAAAGCATTTTAGAATCTTTTAAAGAAATAATTAACTCTTCTGATGATTTTAAAGTTACTGGCGCTTTTCTATCTGGAGAAAAAGCTATTGAATTTATCAACAATAAAAATAGTGCCGACATTATGCTTGTAGATATACAACTAGGAGGAATAAATGGCATAGAAACTATTAAAGAAATTAAAAAGAAAGTTCCTTCTATTTTACCTATTATAATTTCTGTTCATGAAAATTCTAAGTTTATTTTTGACGCATTATGTGCTGGTGCTGTTGGGTATCTTAACAAAAACATCTCGCCTAAAGAACTAATTACTGCCCTAGAACAAACCTGTAATGGAGGTGCTCCAATGAGCAGTAATATAGCTAGAAAAGTGGTAGAATCTTTTCAGTTACCACATGAAAAAGAATTATCAGAGAGAGAAAACGAAGTATTAACACTCCTTGCTAAAGGAAAAAGCTACGCATCTATTGCTGATGATCTATTTCTTTCTATTAATACTATCAAAACACATACAAGAAACATTTATGAAAAGCTTCAAGTTAATAGTAAAAAAGAAATCATGGATAAATATGGTGAAAAAAGTAAGTAACCTTACTTTTTATGATCTTCCCTTACTTCCTCTTCTCTATACTTACAACAAGGATGTAAATTATCATAATCTTCTGTAGTAGCTTTTATTTCTTTTGTGTCATGTCCTACCTTGGCTACTCGTTGTTTTATAGCTTTAAGATTAACTTTACGCTCATCAAAAATCAAACTTAAATCATGTGAATTAACATTCCACACCGCATACTTTACTCCTTTGGTACTCAATGCTGCTTTTTCTATACGCTTCTTGCACATCATACAAACCCCATCAACTTTAAAAGTAGCTTTTGCATTCTTCTTCTTTTTTTGCGCTGACATTGGCACACTTAAAAACAAAACTGTTAGTATTAAAAATATTTTTTTCATCTGTAATAATATAATTTTATAATAATTTATTGTTTAATTTATTTTAAATCGAAGCCCTGTATAATAGTTACTTCCAAAAATAGGAGCATACACTATTGTTGTATCAAAATTTGCTCCAAAAGGGCTATCACTACCAATTATAGGATTTTTTTGTTTATAATTTGTAATATTCTCAGCTCCTGCATATA
The DNA here is from genome assembly GCA_042093175.1 of Tenacibaculum sp. Classification (GTDB taxonomy): domain Bacteria; phylum Bacteroidota; class Bacteroidia; order Flavobacteriales; family Flavobacteriaceae; genus Polaribacter. Next base: position 34,016 of record JBELFC010000010.1, read on the forward strand.
CCTCGAAGCTCTTTGAAAATACTTTAGTTATTTGAGCATTTAATAAACTATAACTTTTAGCATATACTGGCAATTGATATTGTATAGGATTACTTTGTGTATTAGGTAATCGTTGCTTTCCTAACCAATTGTAAGTTACATCAAATTTCCATTTTGATCCATTACTACTCTCAAGAGTTTCATAAGAAACATTCGTAAAAAAACGGTTTTTAGCCTGTAATGGTTTTGTTAAATTTCCTTTTTTATAATCAGTAGTAACATCATATATTTTGTAGGCTACCCTAACATTAAAATAAGGTATTATATTTTGATTTACCTCTAACTGAAAACTATTTGCAACACTTCTACCCTCCAAATTATAAAATGAAACTTCTTGTGGGTTTTCCCAATCAACTACTACCTGATTCTCAAAACTTGTCTGATAAAAATCTAAAGTAACATCTCCTTTTTTACCAAACAACTTATATCCTTGTAAAAAAGAAAAACCATAATTCCAAGCTACTTCAGGATTTAAACCATAAATTTCCCCGTCATTACTTCCTATATTTATACTTCTTGATGATGCAAACATTTGTTGATTTTCAGCAAAGATATTAGCACTTCTCTTCCCTCTTCCAATTGATGTTCTAAACACCCCTTTTTCCCAAGGTGTATATCTAACATGTAATCTTGGTGTTAAAAATGTTCCTAACAAATTATGATTATCAATCCTCACTCCAGCAGTAATGCTAATATCATCAGAATTATCATAAGCATATTCAAAAAAAGCTCCGATAGCATTTTCACTTCTTTCATAATTATTACTAACACTTACTATTCCATTATAATTCCCCACAAGCTCATCATAGTTGTCATACATAAAATTAAGTCCAGTTTTAAATTTATGTCGAGTGTCTCCAATAATTGAATTAAACAATAAACTACTGTAAAAACTTTGATGCTTAATATCATAGTCTCTCAAACCAAAATAAGAATCTTGATTATGATTACTATAAGCCATTTGAAAGCCAAAACTTTGAAAAGGCAACTCAGGAAAAACATACCCCAATTTAGTCGAGACTTCAAATCTTTTAGTAGCTATTTCACTTCCCCAAGCATTTTTAGTTCCCTTATCCAACTCAGGCCTAAAATTAACTTGCCCTAATTGTTTAGTATCATTTAAATATCTAAAATTTGTAAAACTCACCCATCCTTTTTCGGCATCGGTATATTGCCAACGATTCATTACATTAATTTGATCAGACAAAGGGTTATCAAGAAAACCATCTCCATTTTTATCAAATCGTTGGCTTCTATGATCTACATGCATATACAAACCTGTTTGCCATTTTTTATTAATCACTTGATTAAAATGAGTGTTTAACTCAAGTCTTCCAGCTAATGCTCCATATGCATTAATAAAAAACTTATTATCTGAATAAGGTTTTACCAACTCGGTATTAATTTGCCCTGATATACTCTCAAAACCATTCACTACACTACCAGCTCCTTTAGTTATTTGAATACTTTCAACCCAAGTTCCAGGCGTAAATGTGAGCCCAAAAGCTTGAGAAGCTCCTCTTATAGACGGAATGTTTTCTTGAGTAATTAATAAATAAGGACTTGTTAAGCCCAACATTTGTATTTGTTTAGTTCCTGTAAGAGCATCTGAAAAATTCACATCAATAGACGGATTCGTCTCAAAGCTCTCAGCTAGATTACAACAAGCTGCTTTCAACAATTCTTCACTATTAATAGTTACCAAATTTTGTGCTTGTAGATACGACTTTTGAGTAGCTTGTTTTTTTGAATTAATCGCTACTTCTTCTAAAAAATTTTCTTCTTTTAAGAAATGATGAATAGGTTTTAAACTATTAATTGTTAGCGTATCAGTTTTGTAACCTACAAAACTAACTACTAATTTCTTATACTCTTTTTTATAAGGAATTGTAAACCATCCTTTTTCATTTGTAGTAGCTCCTATATTTGTATTAAGCCAATATACAGAAGCACCATAAATTCCTAAATTATCTTTTGGATTATTTTTATTCATAATCATCCCCTTAAAAGTACTTTGTGAGAATGATACTATTGTGTACAGTACGCAAATACTGAATATATATTTCTTCATTGTTGATTTATATCATTTAAAATTTTGTAATAATTCTCTTCTTTCTAAAAAGAATTACAAAATCATATGATAAAAACCTCATTCAATACTTGAATGTCTTGAATTAATTTGGGTGGAGAATAATTTTTATGCGGTATAAACTGCTTTTCTAGACTCTCAAACAAAAGTTTGTAAGAAATATTGAAAGCTATGATAAACTTTTGTTGCTCAAAAGTTATTTTTTCATCTGCAGTTTTTTTTATATCATCTTGCCCTTTTATATGAGCTAATTCATCCTTACAACATTTCTTTTTAACAATTACTGTTTCTCCATCACAACTTTTCTGTAGTTTTTCTCCTTTACATGAATCAGCATTACCTAAAAACGAAACATCTATTAAAAAATCACCACAAAAGTGCTTCTCTACCGTAAAAGATGTAGTAGAAAACACTAGCAATAAGGCTAGAAACAATGATGATATTTTGTATAGTAACGATTTCATTTACAATGCAAATTTACAAAAAATTAGAAATATTTTTCAAAAACATTTCTTAAACCTATTTTTGTAAGTTTTTAACCCTTTTTTCGAATAAAATACTGAATTAATATATAACATGGGAAATTTACAAAACTTAAAAGATAGAATTACAGAGATTACAGAAGGAAATTCAACTAAAGAAGAAAAACTACAGCAAATTTGTGATTTTTTAGCTTCAGAAATTTCTTATTATGATTGGGTAGGGTTTTATTTCAAAAACGGAGATAAAGAGGAATTAAAACTAGCTCAATATAACGGAGAAGAAACTGAACACACAATCATACCTTTTGGAAAAGGAATTTGTGGACAGGTAGCAGTTAGCAATCAAAACTTCGTTGTTCAAGATGTAAAAGAACAAACTAACTATATTTCTTGTGGATGGAAAGTGAAATCAGAAATTGTAATCCCTATTTTTGTTAATAATGAAAACATAGGGCAAATAGACATTGATTCACATACAGTTAACCCTTTCACTGCAAAAGATGAAGAATTATTGGAATTTACTTGTAAAAAAGTGGGTAGTTTTGTATAAAAACTCGTAAACATTTGATTATTAAAGTTTTTTTTACTTTCTTTGATGAGAATTTTATTAACAACTTTATTAACATTTTTAACCCCTTAAATTATGAGTAATAGAGATTTCCCCTCTTATGCTGCTTTGAGTGATAATAATACTCAAACAAGATCACAACAAACATTTATAGAAAAATTCACTAATTGGTTTAGGAATTTTCTGGAAAATGCAGAATAGCAACCCTATTCTCCATTTTGTTGTTTAAAAACGCTATCTAAAGATATTAACTTTCGATAGCGTTTTTTTTAATGAAAAAAGTTAAATACATTTATTGTAAAAGCACATAGCTTTTAGTAGTTTTGCGAGTTTAATACAACACAACAAAATGAACAATACAAAAACTATTAAATCTGCACTAATATCTGTTTTTCATAAAGATGGATTAGAACCTATAGTAAAAAAACTTGATGAGTTAAACGTTACTATATATTCTACAGGAGGAACAGAAAAATTTATTAAAGATTTAGGTATAAATGTAATACCTGTTGAAGATGTTACTTCATACCCTTCTATCTTAGGAGGAAGAGTAAAAACACTTCACCCAAAAGTTTTTGGTGGTATTTTAAACAGACAAGACCATGAAGGTGATGTTGCAGAAATGGAAGAATATCAGATTCCTCAATTAGACTTAGTAATTGTTGATTTATATCCATTTGAAAAAACAGTAGCTTCTGGAGCACCTGAACAAGATATTATAGAAAAAATAGACATCGGTGGTATTTCATTAATTAGAGCTGCTGCAAAAAACTTTAAAGACACCGTAATTGTTTCTTCTATGGAGCAATATGATGAATTCCTTTCTACTATAACAAATAATAACGGGCAAACATCTATTTCTGAAAGAAAAAAGTTTTCTGCAAAAGCTTTTAATATTTCTTCTCATTATGACACTGCCATTTTTAACTATTTTAATACAGACCATGAAGAAGCTGCATTAAAAATTAGTGAAACTGAAGGGAAAATTTTACGTTATGGAGAGAATCCACATCAAAAAGGTTATTTCTTTGGAGATTTAGATGCAATGTTTGATAAACTTCATGGAAAAGAATTAAGCTACAACAATTTACTAGATGTAGATGCTGCTGTTAATTTAATGAATGAATTTAAAGGGGAAGCTCCTACATTTGCTATTTTAAAGCACAATAACGCTTGTGGTTTTGCTCAAAGAGAAACAATACATCAAGCATATGTTGATGCTTTAGCTGGTGACCCTGTATCTGCTTTTGGAGGGATTTTAATAGCTAACACTGAAATAGATAAAGAAACTGCTGAAGAAGTTCACAAATTATTTTGTGAAGTAGTAATTGCACCAGCATTTACAAATGAAGCTTTAGATATTTTAAAAGGAAAGAAAAATAGAGTTTTATTAATTCAAAAAGAAATAGAGCTACCTAAAACTACGGTTAGAACTTGTTTAAATGGAGCTTTAGTTCAAGATAGAGATAATATTACTGATACTCTTGATGGTTTATCTTATGCGACTAACAATAAACCCTCAGAAAAGGAGTTAAAAGATTTATTATTTGCTTCTAAAATATGTAAACACACAAAATCTAACACAATTGTTTTAGTTAAAAACAATCAATTATGTGCAAGTGGAACAGGGCAAACAAGTAGAGTTGATGCATTAAGACAAGCCATTGAAAAAGCGACTAGTTTCGGATTTGATTTAAATGGATCAGTTATGGCAAGTGATGCTTTTTTCCCTTTTCCTGATTGTGTAGAAATTGCGAATAAAGCAGGAGTAAAAAGTGTTATACAACCTGGAGGTTCTATAAAAGATCAATTAAGCATTGACTATTGTAATGAAAACAATGTTGCCATGGTTTTTACAGGAACAAGACATTTTAAACATTAATATTGTATTTGATGTAAAAACAACTCATATTTTTTATAAATTTGTGAGAATACATCAATTTTTAGATAAAACATCAAAACTTTATGGGGTTTTTCGACTTTATGACTGAAGACATTGCAGTAGATTTAGGTACTGCAAACACACTTATAATCCACAATGGCAAAGTAGTTATAGATAGCCCTTCTATTGTTGCTAGAAATAGATTGACTGGCAAAATTATAGCCACTGGTCATGAAGCTAATAGAATGCAAGGAAAAACTCACGAAAACATAAAAACCATTCGTCCTTTAAAAGACGGAGTGATTGCAGATTTTCAAGCTTCTGAAGAAATGATTAAGGAATTCGTTAAAAAAATTCCAGCTATCAAAAAGAAGCTTTTCCCACCATCTTTAAGAATGGTAATCTGTATTCCTTCTGGTATTACTGAGGTTGAAAAACGAGCGGTAATTGATTCTGCTCGTCATATGAATGCCAAAGAAATTTATTTAATTTACGAACCAATGGCTGCCGCTATTGGTGTTGGTATTGACATTATGGAACCTAAAGGTAATATGATTATTGATATAGGTGGAGGTACTACTGAAATTGCTGTTATAGCATTAGCAGGAATTGTTTGTGATCAATCAGTAAAAGTTGCAGGTGATTTATTTACTAGTGATATTATGTACTACATGAGAACCCAGCATAACCTTTATGTTGGTGAAACTACAGCTGAAAAAATAAAAATTCAAATAGGTTCTGCCACTGAAGACTTAGATACACCTCCTGAAGACATAATGGTGCAAGGACGTGATTTATTAAGTGGAAAACCAAAGCAAGTACAAGTTTCTTATAGAGAAATAGCAAAAGCCCTAGATAAATCTATACTTCGTATAGAAGATGCAGTTATGGAAACTTTATCAAAAACTCCTCCTGAACTGGCAGCAGATATTTACAATACAGGTATCTATTTAGCTGGTGGTGGTTCAATGTTAAGGGGTTTAGATAAACGTTTATCAAGAAAAACAGATTTACCTGTTTATGTTGCCGAAGATCCTTTAAGAGCTGTTGTTCGTGGTACTGGAATTGCTTTAAAAAACCTTGAAAAATACAAATCTGTATTAATCAAATAAAATCAAATGATTATTTATGCAACAGCTTATTTATTTCTTTAGGAAGTATAAAAACTTTTTATATTTTTTGTTTCTAGAAATTATAGCTGTTGCATTAATCATTAATAATCATTCTTTTCATAAAAGTAAATTTATTAGTTCTGCTAATACTATATCAGGTGGACTCTTACATAAAGTAAGCAACATCAATGAATATCTAAACTTAAAGAATGAAAATAATTTACTTTTAGAAGAAAATACTTTATTAAAAAACAAACTCGAACAGCTTTATTCTTTAGTTGACACTGTAAAAACTAACAGTATAGTAGATACCATAGAATTCAACCAAAAATACTACTACATTAATGGTAAAATTACTAGTAATGATTACCATACCCCTTATAATTTCATAACAATAAATAGAGGTAAAAGTAATAATATTTCTCCTGAAATGGCTGTAATAAACAGTAAGGGTATAATTGGCATTACAGAAAACGTTAATAATAAATACGCAAGAGTACAGTCAATTTTAAATAAAAATAGCAAAATAAATGTTCGCTTTAAAAACAGTCATCACTTTGGTACACTAATTTGGAATGCACAAGATTATAATACTGTTCAATTAATAGACATTCCTCGTCAGGCAGTTTATAAAATTGGAGACACAATTATAACTGGTGGTAAATCAACTATATTTCCTGAAGGAATACCTGTTGGAACTGTAAAGAGTGTACCTGAAAAAATATCAGCCTTAAACACTCTTAATATAAAATTATTCAACGACATGAGTAATTTAGGGAGCATTTACATTGTTACAAATTTTCATAAGAACGAAATAAAAAAAGTGGAGAATTAAAATGAACAAAACACTTTACCTCATATTTTTATTCATATTCTTTGTACTACTACAAACACTAATCTTAAATAATATTCTTTTATTTGGTCATGTAAACCCATACATATATATAGCTTATATATTTATATTTCCATTAAATCAAAAGCGCATCTCTTTTTTAACTATTAGCTTTTTCTTAGGGCTGTGTATAGATTTCTTTTCTAATTCTGGAGGTATACATGCATTTGCTACACTTTTTATTGCTTACATACGCTTGTTTTTAGTTAGAACTATTTTCAAAAAAACAGAATCCGATTACCTCTTATTTGATTTAAAACTAGAAACATTTGATAAAACTTTCAATTACATTGCTATTTTAACAATTATTCATCAATTTATATTGTACAGTTTTATTAATTTTAGCTTCTATAATTTCTCAAATGTTATTATTAATACACTATTATCTACAACATTTACGTTAGTACTATATTTTTTAGGAAGTTTTATCTTTAGAAAAAAACTATCATGAAACGAAGTTTTTTATTACTCTTTTTAATTACAATAGTTGGGCTAGTTTATATTTTTAGACTTTTTCAACTACAGGTTATTCATGGAAAGAAATCAAATCCTACCTTAAGTTCAACTGTTAAGGTTGAGTATGATTACCCTGAAAGAGGGTATGTGTATGATAGAAATAACAAACTTCTTGTAGCAAATCAACTTTCATATGATGTAATGGTAATTCCTAAAGATGTAAAGCCTATAGATACACTTCAATTTTGCTCTCTTCTGAAAATTTCTAAAGAAAATTTTAAACACAGATTTAAGAAAGCTGAAAAATATGCTAGATGGCTACCTTCAGTATTTCTTAAACAACTTGCAAAAGAAGACTTTGCTTTTTTACAAGAAAAACTACAAAAATTCAAAGGTTTTTACATCCAAAAACGTATCATTCGTAATTACCCTTTAAAATCTGCAGCAAATGTTTTGGGTTTCATTAGTGAAGTAAATGAATACATCGCAAAAACAAGTGATTATTACGAACAAGGTGAGTTAATTGGTAAATTAGGTGTTGAAAAACAATATGAAAAAGTTCTTAGAGGTATTAAAGGAAAGAAATATTTTAAAAGAAATAATCTTAATAAAATAACAGGAACTTATAAAAACGGGCAATATGACACTCTAGCTGTGGCTGGTAAAGACTTAACTTTAACTATTGATAGTGAGCTACAACAGTATGGTGAATTATTGATGAAGGGAAAAAGAGGTGGTATTGTTGCTTTAGAGCCTAAAACAGGAGAAATTTTAGCACTAATCACAGCTCCTTCTTATGACCCCAATTTATTAGTAGGAAGAAAACGATCACCAAATTCTGTCAAATTATTTAACGACAAAATTAATATGCCCACATTTGACAGAGGTTTACAAGCAATGTATGCCCCTGGATCACCTTTTAAAATAATTAACGGTTTGATAGCTTTAGAAGAAGGTGTTATTGACGAGAATTTTTCTGTACGTTGTTACCACGGTTACAGATACGGAAAACGAAAAAATGAATTTATGGGTTGCCATTGTCGTATTGTAGGTCGTCCTATTAGATTAAAGACTGCCATTGCTAAATCTTGTAACAGTTATTTCTGTACTGCTTATAGAAAGATAATTGACAAAGCTGAAAACTCAAAAATTGGTTTAAACAATTGGAATAAACACGTCCGAAGTTTTGGTTTAGGTAATTATTTAGGATATGATTTACCTACCGGTCAAAAAGGGAGAGTTCCAAATTCAAAATTCTATGATGCTCGTAATAAATTTAGATGGGGAGCAACTACAACTATTTCAAACGCAATTGGACAAGGAGAAGTAGAAACTACCCCTATGCAATTGGCTAATATGACAGCTGCAATTGCTAACAAAGGTTACTTTTACACACCACATATAGTAAAAAAAATAAACTCTTTACCAATTAAAGATTCTACGTACACTATTAAAAAAAATACCACTATTTCACCTGAACATTTCTCCATTGCTATTGAAGCAATGAATGAAGTATTTACTAGAGGAACTGCTAAATCAAGTCAGGTAAAAGGACTAGATATTTGTGGAAAAACAGGAACTGCTGAAAACTTTATTAGAATAAATGGTAAAAAAGAACAACTACCCGATCATTCAATTTTAATTGCTTTTGCTCCTAAAGACAATCCAAAAATTGCCTTAGCAGTATATATTGAAAATGGAGGATACGGCTCTACTATTGCAGCACCTATTACCAGTTTATTAATAGAAAAATATTTAACAGGTGAAATTAAGCGAAAGCACATAGAGAAAAGAATGCTTGACTTAAATCTTAAAGCTGTATATGATAAACTAATCCCTAAAAAAGATACTATTGCGACAGGAACGAAATAATATATTTGCTGAAATTGATTGGATTTTAATTCTTCTTTACATCTTATTAGTAAGTTTTGGTTGGCTAAATATTTATGCAGCCTCTTCAAATGAAGAAACTCGTGAAGTTTTTAATTTTTCAGCAAGATATGGTAAACAACTTATTTGGATAGCTTTGAGTTTACCTATTATGATATTTGTTTTATTCTTTAATGCTAAATTTTACGAAAAATTCTCTAGCTTACTTTACTTAATTTCTGTTATTGTTCTAGCGGGTGTACTTGTTTTTGGTAAAAAAATAAATGGAGCTACATCATGGTATAGTTTCGGTGGTGTTGGACTTCAACCTTCTGAATTCACAAAAACATTTACAGCTTTAGCTTTAGCTAAATTAATGAGTGACAGACAATACAACCTTGACCTCATAAAGAATCAATTAAAAGCTTTTGTAATAATTTTTACACCTGCTTTTTTTATTGCGCTACAACCAGACATGGGATCTGTTTTGATTTATTTTTCTTTTTTCTTTGTTCTTAATAGAGAGGGCCTCACTTTAGCTTATTTTATAATTGGTGCATTATCTATAATACTTTTCTTACTAACCATATATTTTGGTATTAAATGGGTTTTAATAACATGCCTTATAATTATTACCTTATATACATTATATGGTGCTTATAAAAACAAACGTTTTCTTCGTTTTAATATGTTTAAAGTTCTTTTTTTATATGTATTTACTAGCCTTTTTATTATTGGAATAGGCTATACCTATAATAATATTTTAGAGCAACACCAAAAAGACAGATTTGATATCCTATTAGGAAAAATAAAAGATAATAGAGGCGTTGGTTACAACACTTACCAATCAGAACTAACAATTAGTTCTGGAGGTATAACTGGAAAAGGCTTTTTACAGGGTGATAGAACACAAGGTAATTTTGTTCCTGAACAAGATACAGATTACATATTTAGTACTGTAAGTGAAGAATGGGGGTTTCTTGGTAGTTCTTTTGTGATAATTCTTTTCACTTTACTCTTATATCGAATTATCTTTTTGGCTGAAACACACACCAATAAATTTGGAAGAATTTATGGATATGGTATTGCATCTATACTATTTTTTCATGTATTAGTAAACATAGGAATGGTAATAGGAATTCTACCTACAATAGGTATACCTCTACCCTTTTTTAGCTATGGAGGATCTTCATTATGGGGATTCACTTTACTTCTATTCATCTTTATCCGATTAGATGCCCATAAGAAATATGACTGGTAGTATAAAACATTCTTTACAGCAGTAAATTGAGTTTAGAAAACACAAGTTTCATAACAAGCTAAAGAAAATCTTTTCTATTTACTTTAAAGCTACTTAAAAAAGCATACACATCAAAAAACACTTTTTAAAAGAACACTACAAATAATTAACATGAAAGACTAGATCTCATTAAAATTATAATAAAACATATATAACAAGAAAAGCGTTTTCATTTTCATGAAAACGCTTTTACTTAAAGTAATTTTATTTCTTATAAAGCTGCTACGTGCTTAGCTAATTTAGACTTTAAATTTGCTGCTTTATTCTTATGAATAATATTATTCTTTGCTAATTTATCTAACATAGAAACAACAGATGAAAACATCCCTTCAGCTTCTTTCTTATCAGTACTTGCTCTTAATTTTCTAACAGCATTACGTGTAGTTTTATGCTGATATTTATTTCTTAAGCGCTTAGCTTCGTTACTTCTTATTCTCTTTAATGCTGACTTATGATTTGCCATTATACTAAAATCGTTAATTGTTTATAAAAAACTTTGTAGTCCGTACGGGAATCGAACCCGTGTTACCAGGATGAAAACCTGG
>JBELFC010000011.1:0-27287 GCA_042093175.1 Tenacibaculum sp.
TCTTTCAAAGTCACCAAAGGTACCTAGTAAACATAAGTAAAATTAAAGTTTTAGGGAAAGATTATGTTTCCATAAACGAAGAAAACATTCCGCTTTCTTTAAAATATAAAAAAGAAATAGAGCAAGTATTAATTGCTAAATAGTACTTTTTATTTCAAATGTATGTAAGCCTTATAAATGAGGTTATATAAGAATATTAATAATTATTGTATTCAACTTCACAAAAAACACTCCAATCTTCACAAATAATTTCTAAAAATATTTAAGCGAAGCATATTTGTTTTTTAATTAAAATATATATGTGGTCTAAACAAAAATTAAACATGCTGTTTTTTTTGCTAATGATTAGTAAATTAAATGCACAAGAAGCAATTATAACGTCCGGAGGTACCATTAATAATGGTGACGTTAGCTTAAGCTATACGATAGGAAGTTTTGCTTATAAAACATATTCAAATGCAAACGGTTCCATAACTGAGGGGGTACAACAACCTTATGAAATATCAACAGTTTTGGGAATAGAGTTAGAAGAAATAAAATTAAAATTAAAAGCCTTTCCAAACCCTACTATTGAAAACCTTACACTTAGTGTTGGAAGTTATATAAGTCAAGACTTAAGTTATAAACTATATAATATCCAAGGAAAATTCATACAGCAACAAGATTTAGAAACAAAGAAAACAGTGATAAGTATGTTGAATTTGCCATCAGGACCTTATTTATTAAGCGTATATGGCAAAAACAGATTAATAAAGATATTTAAAATAATTAAAAATTAAATACATGAAGAAATTTTACTCCTTAATAATAACAATAATAATTACAAGTAGTGTGTTTGGACAAACACCAGATCAAATAAGTTATCAAGCAGTAATAAGAGATGCTACCAATTCATTAATAAAAGAGCAATCAATAGGTGTACAAATAAGTATATTAAAAGGAGGTATTAACGGAACTGCTGTATATTCAGAAACACAAACACCTTCAACCAATAAAAATGGCTTAATTAGCTTAAAAATAGGAAAAGGTATAAATGTGACAGGTAAGTTTAACTCTATAGATTGGTCTAGTGATACTTTTTTTATTAAAACTGAGATAGATCCTCTAGGTGGAACGAGTTATAAAATTACTGGAACTAGTCAGTTAATGAGTGTTCCTTACGCTTTACATGCCAAAACAGCTAGTAATTTTTCAGGTACTATTAAAGAAAGTCAAATATCAGATTTAAAACATACAATTGATACAAATACACAATTAAGTGAATCTGAAGTAGATGCTTTCACTAATAATAATGGATATCTTAAAAAAGAAGTAGATGGAAGTATTTCTAATGAAATTCAAGATTTATCATTAATTGGAAATAAATTAAAAATTACTAAAAATGGAACAGCTACAACAATAGATTTAAGTGGGTATTTAGATAATACAGATACGCAATTAACAGAATCGCAAGTAGATGCTTTTGCAAACAATAATGGGTATTTAAAAACAGAAGTTGATGGTAGTGTAACTAATGAAATCCAAGATTTGTCGCTTGTTGGAAATAAATTGAAAATTACCAAAAATGGAACAGCTACAATAATAGATTTAAGTGGGTATCTAGATAATACAGATACGCAATTAACGGAATCACAAGTAGATACTTTTACAAACAATAATGGGTACTTAAAAACAGAAGTTGATGGTAGTGTAACGAATGAGATACAAGATTTGTCGCTTGTTGGAAATAAGTTGAAAATTACCAAAAATGGAACAGCTACAATAATAGATTTAAGTAAATATTTAGATAATACAAATACACAATTAACAGAATTGCAAGTAGATGCTTTTACAAACAATAATGGGTATTTAAAAACAGAAGTTGATGGTAGTGTAACGAATGAAATACAAGATTTATCATTAGTTGGAAATAAATTAAAGATTACTAATAATGAATCTGCAGTAACAATAGATTTAAGTAAATATTTAGATAATACTAATACACAATTAACGGAATCACAAGTAGATGTTTTTGCAAACAACAATGGGTATTTAAAAACAGAAGTTGATGGTAGTATAACGAATGAAATACAAGATTTATCATTAGTTGATAATGATTTAAAAATTACTAATAATAGCTCAGCAACTACAGTAGATTTAAGTAAGTATTCTGAATTGCCAACTCAATCTGGAAATTCAGGGAAAGTTTTAACTACTGATGGTACTTCATCTTCATGGAATGCTCCGGTTACACCTTCTCTTACTGATGTACTAACTAAAAGCAGTGATGCAGGCACAAAAACAATTACTAATGTGAGTAAATTAGGTGTTGGAACTTCAACCGTAACTTCTGGAGCTGCAGTAGAGATTAACTCAACAACAGGAGGTCTTCTTTTACCTCGTTTAACTACTGCTGAAAGAGATGCATTAGCTAAAAATCCTGGATTGATTATTTTTAATAAGGAAATTGGCAAGTTTCAAGGGTATCAAGGGTTTCCAGAATCTGAACTATTTATTAATCATAATACATTTAAAGGGAACTTAACTTTTTCGGGACAATCATTTACTGCTACAGAAACTGGGAATTTTACAAAATTAGTATTGAACTTCCAGGCAGCAGTAACCGGAGGGACATTAAAAATATATAGCGGAAATACTGTAACGGGTACTCCAATACATACACAATCATATACTGTAGGAGCTGGAGAACAAGAAATTGTACTATCTAATGCAATAAATGTAGTATCTGGTCAGCAATACACTGTTTTTGTAAATACTACTTGTGCATATTACCCATTTGCTACGTACACCGGAGGTACAGCTTTTACTGTTAATATTGCATTTCCAGGAGATTTATGGATGAAAGTAAAGTTTGGAAAATCATCATGGGTAGATTTACATTAAAATAAAACTAAAGCTATTTAAAAACCGACGCTTATGCGTTGGTTTTTTACATTTAGAAGCTATTTAATGTCGTTCGGAAAGTTTTGTGGATATTCTATGTGATTTTTTAGAATCTTAGCAGAAGATTAAAATCACCCATTTTGGGTGATTTGGAATATTAGCCAAAGTAATACTTTTGAAAAAAAATAATAATGAATTGTCCAAACTGCCAATCAATAATAGTTAATCGTAAAAAGAGAAGTGTCTTTCAGAAAATTATTTTACCAAATAGTAAAAAATTAAAATGTTTTAGTTGTGCTACGGTATTTTTTTATTTTCCTTTTTTTGGAAAATCTATCGTTCCTTATAAAACTAAAGTGAATAAGCAAATTAGTAATCAAAATATTTAGATCCCTGTTTTTATAAAAAACAGGAAAAACCCCCTTTTATTAATATTTTTTTTAGTTATATTTATAAGGCTACCCAACTTCATAAAGAAAACCGTCATGGAATGTCCTAAATGCAACTCTAAATTGATTAAAAAAGTACGAAGAAGTACACTTCAAAAAATATTCTTTTTACCAAGAATTTATAAATGTCATCATTGTAAAAATAGGTTTTCAAGAGTTCCTCTAATAAATGCTTTTCATATTCTATAGGTAATTACAAGAGTTTTACCTTTCTAAATATAGAAACCGTACCTTTGTCAAAATTTTCTATAAATGATCTCTTTTCAAGATTTAGATTTATCAAATCCATTACGAAATTCCATTGAAGACTTAGGGTTTATCAACCCAACACCAATACAAGAACAAGCTTTTTCGGTTGTTCGTTCAGGTAAAGATGTAGTAGGTATTGCACAAACAGGTACAGGAAAAACATTTGCCTATATGTTACCCATTTTAAGGGATTTAAAGTTTTCTAAACAACAGCATCCTAGAATATTAGTGTTAGTACCTACAAGAGAATTAGTAGTTCAGGTGGTAGATGAGATTGAAAAGCTTGCAAAGTATATAAACTTACGTGTTTTAGGAGTTTATGGTGGTGTAAATTTAAACCGTCATAAAGAAGCAGTTATGCAAGGTACTGACATTATAGTAGCTACACCGGGTCGTTTATATGACTTAGCATTAAGTAGGGTGTTGAAACTAAAATCTATTCAAAAAGTTGTTATTGATGAAGTAGATGTGATGTTAGATTTAGGTTTTCGATTTCAATTGTTGAATATTTTTGAATTATTGCCTGTAAGGCGTCAAAATGTAATGTTTTCTGCAACAATGACTGAAGATGTTGAAGCGTTAATAGACGATTATTTTATTGGTCCTAAAAAAATAGCGATTGCAGTAAGTGGAACACCTTTAGATAATATAGAACAAGTAGCTTATAATGTGCCTAATTTTTACACAAAAATTAATTTATTATTGGAGTTACTATTTGATAAAAATGAATTTGGTAAGGTGTTAATTTTTGCTCCAAATAAAAGGAATGCTGACAGGATATTTAATTTAGTTGAAGATGAATTTCCAAATCAATCTTGTGTAATACACTCTAATAAAACTCAAAATTACCGTTTACGATCAATTGAAGAATTTAATAATGGAAATCATAGAATTCTAATAGCTACCGATGTAATAGCTAGAGGGTTAGATTTAAATGAAATAACTCATGTAATTAATTTTAATCCAACTCAATATCCAGAAAACTACATGCATAGAATTGGCCGTACAGGTCGTGCTGAGCATAAAGGAAAGTCTATTTTGTTTGCAACTGAAAATGAACAAAAGGCAAAGCTTTCGATTGAAGAATTGATGGATTATAAAATACCTTTAGTTGAAATCCCTGAACAAGTAGTAATCTCTAAAGAACTAACTGAAGAAGAAAGACCAAGAGAAGACAGAGATCAGTCAAAAAATAGAACTTCACAAGAGTATGTTCCAGGTCCGGCCTTTCATGAAAAGAAGGAAAAAAACAAGAAAGTTAACCTAGGTGGTTCTTATAGAAGAGAAATAGTAAAAAAATATAAGAAACCAAAAACTAGAGGTGATAAGAACTACAATAAGCGCAATAAGAAAAAATAAAAATGCAAAGACTTACTGAGCAAGAGTTACATAATTTAGGAATGAATATTGTAGGCAAAAAACTACAAGAAAAAGGATATGAATTTGTAGCTATTAATAGTACTTTAAAAAAGCATCCTCAATTTGTACTATTTAAAAAAGGAGAGCCAACAATTTTTGTATTAGTAAATGTAACCAAGAACATACAAAGTCCAGATGAGTACGATGTTTTATGGATGGAAACTTTTAAAGAGCATGCTAAAAAACAGAATGCTAAAATTTGGTATGCAGGAATTGGAATAGCAAATGCGGAAAGTGTTGATTTACCGGTGTTTAAAGATCAGCCATATTATGTTGCTTTTAATGATTTTATAATAATTTTATAATAATTTATAGATTATACAAAGCCAATTATAATTAATTTCATACCGTTTATACATTGTTTTTGGTTGATAGTACAAAAAACATTAAAAATATTGATAATCAGTACTTTATGTGTTAATTTTGCGTTAGGGAAATTAATTAATAATACGATCAATGAAAAAAACATTACTTAAGGGGATTCAAAACTTTATTAAAAATTTATTATTTGTTTTAAGAGAATTTGGCAAAGGTGCTGGATACGCTATAAACCACTAAAAAATAAAGATATTTTGAAGAAGAGACACTCGTTTTAAGATAAAGCGAGTGTTTTTTTATACACTTAAATTAAAGCATTCTTTTTTGCATTTAATTGCTTGCTTAATTTTACTTTATAACATTTGATGC
This sequence comes from Tenacibaculum sp., assembly GCA_042093175.1. Lineage (GTDB taxonomy): Bacteria > Bacteroidota > Bacteroidia > Flavobacteriales > Flavobacteriaceae > Polaribacter. Next base: position 5,688 of record JBELFC010000011.1, read on the forward strand.
TTTTTAACTAAATAATAAAGGGGGAAAACACTATTGATTGTCAGTTGGTTATGGTTTATATTTACCATGGGAAAAATTAATAAATTAACTAACAATGAAAAAAAGATTACTTAAGGGGATTCAAAAATTTTTAAAAAACATGTTATTGGTATTAGCAGAATTTGGCAAGGGCGCTGGATATGCTATAAATCACTAAGCAAAATTTTTTTGAATGGAAAACACTCGTTTTAAGATAAAGCGAGTGTTTTTTTTGTTAGTTTTATAAAATGAATGAATTATTAGAAGAGGTTAGAGCGTGTGATATTTGTAAAAATTATATTACACCTAGACCAGTAGTTTTTGCTAATGAGAAATCTAAAATATTAATTATTGGGCAAGCACCTGGAACCAGAGTTCATGCTTCTGGTGTTCCTTGGGATGATGCAAGTGGAAAACAGCTTAGAAAATGGTTGGACGTTACTAATGATCAATTTTATAATGTAGATAATTTTGGAATCATTCCTATGGGATTTTGTTATCCTGGTAAAGGGAAAACGGGAGATTTACCGCCTAGAAAAGAATGTGCTCCACAATGGCATAAACTATTGTTAAATAAAATGCCAAATGTAGAGCTAGTATTATTAATAGGAATGTATGCGCAAAAATATTACCTACAAGATATGGCTGAAAAAACGTTAACGAATACGGTTAGTAATTATCAAGAGTACCTTCCAAATTATTTTGTATTACCACATCCATCTCCTAGAAATCGTTTCTGGTTAACTAAAAATCCTTGGTTTGAAAAAAATATTCTTCCTGAACTTAAAAATCAAATAAGGAAATTACTTTAATGAGCTTCTAACCAATTATCACCAATACCAATTTCAACATCTAAAGGAACAGACAATTTAAAAGCATTCTCCATTTCTTCTTTTATTATAGGTTTTATGATCTCTAATTCATCTTTATGAGCATCAAAAACTAGTTCATCATGCACTTGAAGTAACATCTTAGAGGTAAAGTTCTCTTGCTTAAAACGGTTGTGGATATTAATCATTGCTAGTTTAATAATGTCAGCTGCACTACCTTGAATAGGCGCGTTTACGGCATTTCTTTCAGCTGCACCACGTACAATGGCATTACGAGAATTTATGTCCTTTAAATAACGTCTTCTTTCTAAAATAGTTTCTACATATCCATGTTCACGAGCAAAATCTACTTGCTTAGAAATATAATTACGTAATTTAGGATACGTTTCATAGTAAGCATCAATTAAAGATTTAGCTTCTTTTCTACTTAAAGATGTTTGATTACTTAATCCAAATGCAGAAACACCATAGATAATTCCAAAATTTACTGTTTTAGCATTACTACGTTGCTCACGAGTTACCTCTTCTATAGGTACATTAAATACTTTTGAAGCAGTGGAAGCATGAATGTCTTCTCCATTTTTAAAAGCTTTAATCATTGTTTCTTCTTCGCTTAAAGCTGCAATAATACGTAACTCTATTTGACTATAATCAGCAGCTAATAATACATGGTTTTTACCTTTTGGAATAAAAGCTTTACGTACTTCTTGCCCTCTTTTAGTTCTAATTGGAATATTTTGTAAATTAGGGTTGTTAGAACTTAGTCTTCCGGTAGCTGCCACTGCTTGTGCGTATACAGTATGAACTCTTTTTGTTTTCGGATTAACTTCATTAGGTAATGCATCAACATAAGTACTTTGTAACTTTTTATATTGACGATATAATAAAATATCTTCTATTATTTTATGGTCTTTAGCCAAGTTTGATAATACATCTTCAGCTGTAGAATATTGACCAGTTTTAGTTTTTTTAGGTTTATCAACGAGCTTCATGTTTTCAAATAAAACAATTCCTAGTTGTTTTGGAGAGGCAATATTGAATTCTTCACCAGCTTGGTCAAAAATTCGTTTTTCTAATTCTTGAATATCATTTGTTAATTCAGTTGATAAAGAATTTAAAAATTCAATATTTAAATTAATACCTTCAATTTCCATGGCAGTTAAAACAGATACCAATGGAGTTTCAACATCATTAAATAATTTTGTTACGTTACCACTTTCTAACTCTTTGGTAAAGTGCTTTTTAAGTTGTAAAGTAATATCAGCATCTTCTACGGCATATTCACTTTGCTTAGAAAGTTCAACTTGGCGCATAGAAAGTTGGTTTTTTCCTTTTTTACCAATTAATTCAGTAATAGAAACTGGTTGGTAATTTAAATAGGTTTCAGAAAGTATATCCATATTATGACGCATATCAGGATTTATCAAATAATGCGCAATCATAGTATCAAACAATTTTCCTTTTACTGGAATGTTATAATTTGATAAAACTTTAATATCATATTTTAAATTATGACCAATTTTTTCGATTTTTTCGTTTTCAAAAAAAGGTAAAAACTCTTCAATAATAGTTTGAGTTTCCTCCTGGTTTTCTGGAAAAGTTATATAATATCCTTTTCCAATTTCCCAAGAAAAAGCGATACCAATTAATTCTACTTCTAAAGATTTTAAACCAGTAGTTTCAGTATCAAAACACACTGAAGTTTGTTGTTCTAGTTTTTTAAGTAATAATTTTCTGCTTAACGGGGTATTTACTAATTGATAAAAATGGTTAGTGTTTTCAATCGTTTTAAATCCGTTAATGTTGTTTTCTTCAGAAACGGTTCCACTCCCAGGTGTAGCAAACAAATCGAATTGTTGATTATCAGTTGTTTGTGGGGTTTTAGTAGGTGTGTTTTCTGTTTGGCTTTTCGTATCGACAGAAATATTATAAGTCTTTTTTAAGTTTTCAACTAATCTTCTAAATTCTAATTCACTAAATATTTCTGTAGTTTTTTCAAAATTAGGTTGCTCAAAAATAAGTTTATCTTCTTCTAGTTCAACAGGAACATCTAGCATAATAGTAGCTAGTTGTTTTGAAAGTAAGCCTAACTCTTGATTAGCTTCTACCTTTTCTTTCATTTTACCCTTTAGCTGATCAATATTTTCAAATAAACCTTCCATACTACCATAAGCCGCAAGGAATTTTTTAGCTGTTTTATCTCCAACTCCAGGTAATCCAGGAATGTTGTCAACTGCATCCCCCATCATTCCTAAATAATCAATAACTTGTTCAGGGTGTTCAACTCCAAATTTAGCTTTAACTTCTTCAATTCCCCATTTTTCATATCCATTTCCCATTCTAGGTGGTTTATACATGAAAATATGTTCAGAAACCAGTTGTGCAAAATCCTTATCTGGTGTAACCATGTAAGTTTCTAAACCAGCTTTTTCAGCTTTTTTGGCAAGAGTTCCTATAATATCATCAGCTTCATATCCAGTTTTTACAATAGCAGGAATGTTCATAGCTTCTAATATTTTTTCAATATAAGGAACCGCTATTTTTATTGCTTCAGGAGTTTCTTGTCTGTTGGCTTTGTATTCAGGAAAAGCTTCTACTCTATCAACACTTCCTCCTTTATCAAAACAAACGGCTAAATAGTCAGGTTTCTCTCTTTTTATTACATCTAAAAGAGAATTTGTAAAACCTAAAACTGCTGAAGTGTCTAGCCCTTTTGAATTTATTCTTGGGTTTTTGATAAAAGCATAATATCCTCTAAAAATTAAAGCGTATGCATCCAGTAAAAAAAGTCGTTTTCTATTTGCCATGTTGTTATATAAAAGCTATTGAAATATCTTAATCGTTTAGAAATAAATGTAAAGTAAATGTCACATTTAACTAAGCAGTAAAGCTACGAAACTTTAACAAGATGTTAAAAATTGATTTTTAGTTTTACCACTATCTTTACATTCTTCTAAAAATAGATATATGCCTCGTTGGATTCCTTTCTTAATTATAGCTTCTTTAATAATTATTGTTTTTGAAGCTTATGCTTTTCAAGCAATTAAAATGCTAACTAAAAATAAAATGATCAGGTATGGATGGTTACTTGTTGGTGCTTTAGCATATATTAATTTTTTTTATGTAATCTTTTCTACAGATAGAAGCTCAGGACAAACTCGCCAATTTCAATGGGCAGTAGGTTTTTTGCTATTAATCTTATTGCCAAAATTGATTATGATTCTTTTTATGTTAGGGGAAGATATAGTAAGGTTGATAAAAAAAGGGATTTCTTATTTTTCATCTGAAGAAACAAAAGTATTAGGGGGTAGAAGAAAATTTATAGCTCAATTAGCATTAGGATTAGCTGCAATTCCATTTGCAAGTTTATTGTATGGGATTTTTAAAGGGAAATATAATTATAAGGTGTTAAAATATGAATTAAGTTTTAAAGATTTACCAAAAGCTTTTGATGGTTTTACAATAACACAAATCACTGATATTCATTCTGGAAGTTTTGATAACAAAGAAAAAATTGAATATGCCGTTAATTTAGTTAATGAACAACAGTCAGATGTTATTTTATTTACAGGTGATATTGTAAATAATTTTGCACATGAAATGGATGATTGGATCCCTGTTTTTTCTCAACTTAAAGCTCCAATGGGAAAATATTCAATTTTAGGAAATCATGATTATGGTGACTATTCAAAGTGGAAAAATAAAGAAGACAAAAAAGAGAATTTTGAAGCAATTAAAAATATTCATCCAAAAATAGGATTTGACTTATTGTTAAATGAGCATAGATATATAGAAAAAGACGGGCAAAAAATTGCTTTAGTAGGAGTTGAAAACTGGGGTAAAGGATTTAACCAAGCTGGAGATTTAAAAAAGGCGTCTGTAGGTGTTGATAAAGAAGATTTTAAAGTTTTAATGAGTCATGATCCAAGCCATTGGGAATACAAAGTAAAAAAAGATGATTTTAATTATCAGTTAACATTAAGTGGCCATACTCATGGATTGCAATTTGGAATTGAAATTCCAGGTTTTTTTAAATGGAGTCCATCTCAATATGTTTATAAACAGTGGGCTGGGCTATATGAAGAATTTGGTAGGTATGTTAATGTGAATAGAGGTTTTGGTTACCATGCTTTTCCTGGTAGAGTTGGTATTTGGCCTGAAATAACAGTTATAGAGTTGAAAAAAGCCTAATTTTTAGCGTTTTTAATCTTAATTTAAGATTTTAGTGCTAAAAAATTAGTACTTTTAGGCGATTTACAAAAAAAAATTATGTTATATGACAAAATTTGGTGAAATCATAAGTGTTAATAAACCTGTGTTAATTGATTTTTATGCTGATTGGAGTGAGTTTGAACCAAGTATAGACACACTTCGTGATGTTGCTGCTGCTTTAGGAGATAGAGCAAAAGTTATAAAAATAGACATCAGAAAAAATGAGATTTTAGCAGATGCACTACGTGTAAAGGGAAATCCAACATTTATGATCTATAAAAATGGAGAAATGAAGTGGCGTCAGACTGGAGAACAAGATGCAAATACACTTATTGGATTAGTTCAACAATACGTTTAGGAGATAGCTTTAAAAACGTATCCTTTCCTTGTGAATTCTTCAAGAATTTTAGGTAATGTATAATAAAGGTTTTCTTTAGCCTTTATACTGTCGTGAAAAACAACTATGCTTCCATTGTTGATGTTTTTTAAAACATTTTCTAAGCATTTCTCTCTAGATATTTTTTTGTCAAAATCTGCTGAAAGAACATCCCACATTATAATTTTATATCCCTTATTTATAAGTTCAGTAGCTTGTGAACGTTTTATTTTACCATACGGTGGGCGAAAAAGCCTTGTAGTAACTTTTTCTTTATTGTATTTCTGAATAATTTCCTCAGCCTTCTTTGTATTGATTATGTAATCCTTTAAAGGGTGTTCCCAGCCATTTAAATGATTAAACGTATGATTACCTATAATATGACCTTCTTTTAATATTTGATTAAATATAAGAGGATGTTTTCTAATATTGTCACCAATACAAAAAAAAGTAGCTTTTGCATTGTATATTTTTAGTTGATTTAACACAAATTCAGTTACTACTGGAATGGGACCGTCATCAAAAGTTAAATAAATCTCTTTTTTAGTAGAAGAAAAACACCACGTATATCTTGAAAATAATTTCTTGATTATACGTGGTGTTTTAATTGTGTAAAATTTCAATGCGTTAAGGTTTAATAGAGTCTAATTCTTCAGGTAAAGAATCTTGGTCATCACCCATTAAATGCTTAAATAATTTAGCATGATCAATATAGGCTTTAAAAATCCTGTCAGTAAAATCTTTATCTAAATCGTATTGAGTTATTTGTCGTACTACATTCTGATACATGTACAAGTTAGTATCAATGTTTTCAAAAACTAATTTTTCATCAGCTCCTTTAAAGGTAGTGTAGTAAATAAGATTTTGTTGAAAAATATCTATTAATGTTTCAGCAGTTTCACGTGCTTTATCTTTATCGCCTATTTTGTAATATAATTCAGGATATCCAAGAGAAATGCTATAATGGCCAAAATCTTTAATAGGCATTTTGTATAGAGATAAATCTAAAACATCTTTAGCATTAACTGAATCATTTAATTTTAAAAATTCTTCTGATAAACGCATTAGGTTATTACGTAATGATATAGCATTTCGCTTACTTTGTTCATCTAAGTATATTTTTCCATTATTAATAGTTTTCCAGTCCCATTTTTTTACATTAGCATACATCTTTTGAGGATCAATTCTTCCCATATCAAACATAGATTTTCCTTTGTTAGAAGTCTTGATAGGCACTAGCTTATAAGACATACCATCTAACTGTAAATAATCTTTCAACCAAATATATTCTTCATCAGCATTTGCACCTCCAGTGAAATAAATTGGACGTTTCCAGTCAAAGTTATTTAAGATGTCAAGCATTAAAATTCGATTCTTAGCAATGCCTTGTCTGTCAATAGTAATATCAATGTAGTCTACTATTTTACTAGCGTCTTTTTGTGCAACTAAACCAGTTTTTAATACATTTTCTTTATTTACTGGAATACGAATTCTATTAGTTGGGTAAAACTTTTCTTTTACATTGTTTTCTTCATCAATATAATAAGTAACTTTATTGTCACTTTCAATCCAGCGCATAAAGTTTTTTATAGACATAATAGAGTCTTTAAATCTAGGATGCGGAATATGGTACGCTAAATCTAAAGTTCCATATTTATATTGATCATGTGTTAATGTTGAAGGAATAGGATCAGCATCGTATGTTTTCTTTTTCATTTGGTCAATGTACCAATCTGTTTGAAAAAGACTAGTATTAACAATCTTTATATCTGGACGAATACCTTCTACTTGTTGCATGTACCATAAAGGGAAAGTATCATTATCACCAATAGTAAAAATAATTGCATTTGGATCACAACTTTCTAAATATGTCTGTGCATTTAGTTGTGCTACAAAACGATCTCCTCTATCATGATCATCCCAGTTTTGAGCACCCATTAATACAGGAACTGCTAATAATGAAACTACAGAAACAGCAATTGCTACAGTTTGTTTGTTTGCATACTTTTTAAAGTAATCATATAATGCAAGTACACCGAAACCAATCCAGATAGCAAATACGTAAAAAGAACCTACTACTGCATAATCACGTTCACGAGGCTCAAAAGGTTTAGGGTTTGTGTAAAATATAATTGCAAAACCAGTAAAAACAAAAAATAAAGTTAAGGCATATAAGTTTTTCTTGTCTTTGTTTATTTGATAAAGTAATCCTATAAAACCTAATATAAGAGGTAGAAAAAAGTAAGTGTTCCTACCTTTATTATTTTTAATTACTTCAGGAAGGTTTTGTTGAGATCCAAGTCGCATTTCATCAATAAAATTAATACCACTTAGCCAGTTACCATTTTCAAAATCTAAATGACCTTGGATATCGTTTTGACGTCCAACAAAATTCCACATAAAATAACGCCCATACATATAACCAAACTGGTAATCTACCATGAATTTTATATTTTCAAGGAATGTTGGTCTTCTTTTACTTCGGGCTGGGATACCAGCAATTCTTTTATAATGTTGTTCTGAGCCAGGGTCAACCATTCTAGGGATAAAACCTTTATGCTTGTCTGAATAGTTAGGTATTACGTTTTTATATTTATTTACAATTTCATATTTACCATTTCTTTTCTCATATTTTGGTTTGTCATCTTTAAAAGGCTGACTAGCATCTTGTTCTCTGTTATAAGTTATAGAATAATATTTATCATAAAAAACATTAGCATCACCATATTGTTCACGATTGTAATAAGCTAAAAGTTCACGAGCACTTGATGGGTTGTTTTCATTAATAACAGTATCAGCATTAGCACGTATAGGTAACATTAACCATGAAGAAAAACCAATCATGATAAATAAAACAGATAGTATTAATGTATTTCCTGTAATTAAATTCTTTTTACGAGTATAGTTTAATCCGAAATAAAATAATCCTATTAAAATAACCCCAGCAATGATAGTTCCAGAGTTATATGGTAACCCAATTTGATTGATGAAAAATAGTTCAGAAACACTAAAAAACTTTAATGTAAAAGGGAATAAAAACTTAAAAACAAAAGCTAAAACTAATATTGAAATTACTGTAGCAATTGCAGTAGTTTTTAAAGTGATGTTTTTATAAGTTTTAAAGAAGTATAGCATCACAATTGAAGGGATAACCAATAGAGATAAAATATGAACTCCAAATGATAACCCAACCACAAAACTTATAATAACTAACCACTTATTACCTCTAGGTAAGTGAATTGATTCTTCCCATTTTAAACCTAACCAAAATAATAAAGCCATTAAAAAAGATGACATTGCATATACTTCACCTTCTACAGCACTAAACCAAAAACTATCAGAGAAAGTATAGGCTAAAGCACCTACTAAACCACTACCTAAAACTGCGATAGCTTCATTTTTATTGAATTTACTATTTTTAATTACCATTTTCTTTGCCAAATTGGTAATTGTCCAAAACATAAACAATATAGTAAAAGCACTAGCTAAACCAGACATGAAGTTAACCATTTTTGCCCATTGACTTGGATCATTACTGAACATAGCAAAAAATGCCCCTAGCATTTGAAATAATGGTGCACCAGGTGGATGACCAACTTCTAATTTTACAGCTGTTGATATATATTCACCACAATCCCAAGAGCTTACTGTAGGTTCAAGAGTTAAGGTGTAGGTTATTAACGCCACGGCAAATGAAGCCCATCCTAAAATAGTATTCCATTTTTTGTAGTTAAAATCGTTCATATAATTTTTAATAAGTTGTTGCGAATGTACTAATAACTAGTGTGTTTTAAGTATAGCAAAAATAAAATTTTGTTTTATTTTTTCAGAATAAATTTCTGTTAAAAGAAAAAAGTCAAATTTATTTTGTCAAAATAAATTTCTGTTTTATATTTGCACCCGCAATAAGCAATTGGCCTATGGTGTAATGGTAACACACTGGTTTTTGGTACCAATATTCAAGGTTCGAGTCCTTGTAGGCCAACAAAGCCCTTACGAAAGTAAGGGCTTTTTATTTATATTTTGTTTTGAAATAGAAAAACCTTTAATCTTCTTTTTAAGTCAACTTATCTAAGACATAGCTACCAGTAATCGAAAAATACGTTAAAAAGGTAAGACTTATCATAATTTTGAGAATATAAATCAAGGAATTATGAAAAAATTATTACTTTTTATCGTGTTTATAGGGCAAATTACAATAGCTCAGAATTATAATTATTTAGGAACGTATTCTTCTAATGGTAAGCCAGATTATTTGGAAACCCCAGGAGATAATGTTTCAGTAGAAACTTTAGAAATGATAAGTAATTCTTTGCCAGAATCATATCCAGTTCCAGATTACAATCCACAATATATCACTGCAGGTTATGATACAAATATTGAGTTAAATGCACAAGCAGACGTATTTGTTACATTTGTTTCTGAAGGTGCGGGTTATAGAAATGTATTAGGATTTTATACGTATGATATTAATAATCCCCCTACAACCAAACCAAGTGATGAAGATATTACGATAATATTTCCTAATGTATCTGCATTAGGTAGTGGAGGAGGACTCCAAGCTGGTGATAAAGTTAAAATTGGAAGTTTTCCTGCAAATACAGGAATTGGTTGGGTATTAATGGCGAATGCATGGAGTTCAACGTATCAAACTGTCGGGTACGGACATTGGACGTTGTTTTCTGAACCAAGTTTTAACCCTGAAAGTTCTTCAAGTTTACAATATCATAATGTATTATTATCTGACCCAGATAACGAAAGAGTGATTTTAGGTTTTGAAGATATTAGAAGAGATTATAATAGTTGTGACAATGATTTTAACGATGCTATATTTTATGTAACTGCTACTCCATTTTCAGCGTTGAAGACAACCAATGTTGCTGATGTAAGTTCAGCAAGTAATGTTACTTCGTCATATGATGGAGGATTAGAAAGTAATGGTAAATTAGCTCAACTAATAGCAAAAAGAAACCTTGATAGAAGTAGAAATAAAACGTTTAAAAATCTTAAAGAATTTCAAAAGCCTTTTAATAAATCAAAATTATTAAAAAAAGGAACTAAAACAATAGTAGATTATTTACCTACAACAGGTATGTATGGGAATGAAACCTCAAATGTGTCGAGTCCAACTGACCTTATAGGGATAACTAATGCGAAAGAAGTATTTTCGGTAGATTATTATAATGGTAATGAAAGAGTTTCTGCAGTATTAGCAACTAGAACAGAAGGTAAAGTATATGATCACTCTAAAGCTATTTGTGACCGTTTAAATAATTCTGAAATTGAAGATGTAAGAACAGTAATTACTAGAGAGCATAAAATTGTAAGTTCAAAAATAAGAAGAGCAAATGGTGTTGTTGAGTATGCTTTAAGTTTTTCAATAAAAACTGGAGATGGTGAAAATGAATTACATAGTTATTGGAATATAGATAAATATCCAGATGGAAATTATATGAATTTTCAAGTATGGGGAAGCACATATTCTCAAGTGTTTTCAGTAGTAAATCATATTTTAGATTCTTTTATTGAAGAAAAAACGCTGACTAGTGATCCGGAAGAAACAACAATACCAACAGTATTTGTAAAATCTGGAAGCTATTCTAATGGAAAAATAACAATTGATATTATAAATAAAAGTAAGGCAAAAGAAATAGTTTTTGACGGTAATATATATCCAACTGAAACTTCTAATTCATTTAATATGAATACAACAATAGAGTTATCAGGAGAATGGAATGAAACTTTAACTATAGAAACAGGAGTGTTGTTTGATATTGGTTTTTCTTTAAGTGTGCCAGGAAATGATCAAATAGATGCATTGTATTTAGCTGATGGGCCATGGGGTTTAGATTATTTAAAAGATTATGCAAGTGTAACTAGTTTTGAGGTAACGAATAATGATGTAACTGATGTAGAAGGAATTTATGAGGTGAATAGAGAAATAGAAGTGGAAGGTAAGGTAAAAGGAAATATGAATATTTTTAGACACCTTTTAGCTGGAGATCAAACATTAGATGTTGCTGAGTATGATTATTTATCTTTTACTGTTAATACAAATAAAGATATCGAGATAGTGTTAATGCCAGAAGGTTTGGAAGATTGGAATTCTAGGTTACGTTATAAAATAAAAGGAAACTCTAAAGAAACAAAATATGAGATAAATTTTAATGATTTTGTAGATCAGAATGGCGTAAAAGGAGATGTTAAAGATGTTAAAACAATTGTTTTTTCTGTGATAGGAGATTATATTAACGAGGTTGAATATTCTGTAGGTATTAAAGACGTAGTTTTTAGAAGTGGAGTTGCTTTAGGTGTTCAAGATTTTGCAGATACAACATCTAATGATAAGCTTTTAAATTATCCAAATCCATTTAAAAATACCACAATGATTAGGTTGAATAGAGAATCATCTTTTGCAAAAATTAAGGTTTTTGATTTATTAGGTAGAGTGGTTTATTCAGAAAAAGTACAAACATCATTTAGTAATAGAAAGCAAGTAGTATTTAACGAGCCAGGATTTACTTCAGGAATATATAAATATATGGTAATTGATGATGAAGAAAATAAATATAATGGAACTTTTATAGTAGCTAAATAGTTAAATGAAGCGTTAAAAAAAGTAATTATGATTTTTTAATAAAGTTTGTGTTTTTTAATACAAACTTTATTTTTATATTTGCACTCACAAATTATTGGCCTATGGTGTAATTGGCAACACACCGGTTTTTGGTACCGACATTCAAGGTTCGAGTCCTTGTAGGCCAACTTAAAAGTCTTAACTATATTTTAGTTAAGACTTTTTTTTGTAACAAGTTTTAAAATGGGTCGTCTTCTTTTTAAAACCAAATATTATGAAACAATTTTTAACTGCATTTTTTTGCTTATTTTTAGTTAGCATTAATGCGCAAGAAGCAAAATTTAAAAGCTTTTATAAGGCAAATAAAGACAAAACAGCTTTCTCAATAAATTTATCAAGTTCTTTTGCTGGTTCATTTTTTGATGATGAAGATGATGACGAAATTAAAAATCTAATTAAAAAGTCAAGTGATTTTAAACTTATGATTTTTGATAAGAATAGAAGTGATGTAGCTAAAGATTTTAAAAGATTTTCTAGAAGGAACAAATTGAAAACTTTGATAAGAGCTAAGGATAAAGGAGGGAAAGCAGAAATTCTTTTTATAGAAAGAAACAATTTAGTAAGAGAAATTATTATTAAAGCAAGTGCAGACGATGATAAATTTGTTTTGTTGGGGGTTAAAACCAAATTAACAAAAGAAGAGTTAGCTTCAATTATTAGTTCATCAAATAATAAAGATATTGCTTCCAAATAAAATAAAAAAAGGCGGAAAAATTATTTCCGCCTTTTTTTATTGAATTGTATTTTTTAAACTTTCAATAACCTTTTTACTATTTCCGATATAAATTTCATTGTTTACGATGAAAACAGGGCGTTTTAAAAAAGTGTATTCATCTAAAATATATTGTTTATAATCAGCTTCTGTTAAGGTTTGATTTTTTAAATCCATTTCTCTATACAGTTTTGCCCTTTTATTAAATAACGCTTCAAAACTTCCGCTTAAACTATACATTTCTTCTAGTTGTTTTATAGTAATTGGAGTTGATTTAATTTCTTGCTTTTCAAAACCATCTAAGTTTACTTCTTTTAAAATTCTTCGACAAGTATCACAGGTTTGTAAAAAATAAACTTTCTTCATTTTATGTAAATGTTTAATAATATATTTGAGCTAAAATAAACAGAAAAATGGATACACAATTTGAAGTTCTAAAAAAATCTAGAGAGTTAGTGTTAAATCTTATAGATGGATTAACTATTGAACAGTTGCATAAGATTCCAGAAGGGTTTAATAATAATATAGCTTGGAATGTTGCTCATTTGGTAGTAACTCAACAATTGTTACATTATAAATTATCAGGATTACAGTGTTTAGTGTCAGATGAATTGATAGATAATTATAGAAAAGGAACTAAGCCATCAGAAACTTTTACTGAAGAAGAGTTAGAAGAGGTGAAAGAATTGCTATTGGGATTACCTGATACTTTAAAAGAAGATTTTGAAGCTGGTATTTTTACAGATTACACATCTTATAAAACCAGTACAGGTTTTGTGTTAGATTCCTTTAAAACTGCACTTGCTTTTAATAATATGCACGAAGGAATGCATTTAGGAGTAATTATGGCAATGAAAAAATTAGTATAAATTTTTAGTAGTATGAAATTTAATACTAAAGCTATACATGGAGGTCAACAGCATGAAGAAGCAACAGGGGCGGTAATGACTCCAGTTTTTCAAACTTCTACATATGCTCAATCTAGTCCTGGTGTGCATAAAGGTTACGAGTATTCACGTGCAGCTAACCCTACAAGAACTGCTTTAGAAAATGCATTTGCATCTATAGAGAATGGAACTCATGGATTTGCTTTTTCTTCCGGGCTGTCTGCTATTGATTGTGTGTTACGTTTGTTAAAGCCAGGCGATGAGATTATTACAGGCGATGATTTGTATGGTGGAACGTATCGAATGTTTACTAGACTGTTTCAAAAATATGGTTTAAAATTTAAATTTGTTGATGTAGGTGATGTTGCTAATGTAGTTGATGAGGTTTCTGATGCAACAAAGTTAATTTGGTTAGAAACACCTACCAATCCATTAATGAAAATAGTTGATATTCTAGGAGTAACTAATGCAGTAAAAAATAAAAACTCTGATATTTTAGTTGCTGTTGATAATACATTTGCAACCCCTTATTTACAACGTCCATTAGATTTAGGAGTAGATATTGTTATGCATTCAGCTACTAAATATCTAGGAGGTCATTCAGATTTAGTAATGGGAGCTCTAATGGTTAAAGATGAAAAGCTAGCTAAAGAGTTACACTTTATTCAATTTGCTGCTGGGGCGATAGCTGGTCCTATGGATTCCTTTTTAGCATTACGAGGTATAAAAACATTGCATTTACGTATGCAACGTCATTGCGAAAATGGAATGGCTGTAGCTAAGTTTTTGAAAGAGCATAATCAGGTAAGTAATGTGTATTATCCAGGTTTAGAAAGTCATCCTAATCATGAAATTGCTAAAAATCAAATGGATGATTTTGGCGGGATGGTTTCTTTTCGGTTGAAGGATGAAAGTAAAAAAGCAACGTTTAAATTTTTAGAAAGCACTAAGTTATTTACGTTAGCAGAATCTTTAGGAGGAGTAGAGAGTTTAGTGAATCATCCAAGTACAATGACTCATGCTTCAATTCCAGAAGAAGAAAGATTAAAAATAGGAATTACTGAATCTTTAATTAGATTAAGTGTTGGTGTTGAAGATATAGATGATCTATTAGATGATTTGTCACAAGCTTTAAAGCAGTAAGAAATATTTTAAACTTACTTTTAAAAGAATCTTTTATAGGTTTTTATCAGAATTATAAAAAAAGAAAAGCACTACATTGTAGTGCTTTTCAATTTAATTATCATTGTTGATTAATCCCCCAATTATCAAAATGATTCCCCTTGTATATTACACTGCAAATATGAGATTAAAAAATAATTTAATATAGGCTTAATGTATAGTTTGCATATCTTCATGTATAATTTGCATATAATTTGTTATGAGATGTATTATTTATGATGTGAGGGCACTAAAATGAGGTTTTTTCAATTTTAATTTTAGCTTTTTAAAGGTTACATTTGATACAAATACTATAATATGATAAGAGCAGTTATTGTAGATGATGAGCCTAAGGCAATTCAAGGTCTTACCTGGGAATTGTCTAACTTTAATAATGACTTAGAAATTATTAAAACTTTTACTGAGGCTGATAAAGCAATTGAATATATCAATTCAAATGTTCTTGATTGTTTATTTTTAGATATTGAAATGCCAACTATGGATGGTTTTCAATTGTTAGAAAAACTAGAGAGAAAAGATTTTGCGGTTGTAATAACAACTGCTTATAATGAGTATGCTATAAAAGCATTAAAAAATCAAGCAATTGATTACTTGTTAAAGCCTGTTGATTCTGATGATTTGGAAGAAACATTAAGTCGAATAAAAAATTACTATTCTAAAACTAGTAGTACAAGTAAGTTTGATAAAATATTATCAAGTTTTAATGAGAAGTTTAATAGACGTAAGATTACAATTAATACCGACGGAAAACTTGTTTTTTTAGAAGAATCAGAAATTTTGTTTGTTGAATCTGATGGAAATTATTGTTCAATACATACCATAAATAATAAAAAAATAGTAATAACTAAAAAATTAAAAGAAGTTAATACCTTGTTGCCTGATGATCATTTTTTTAGAATACATAATTCTTTTATTATTAATCTTAATAAGATAAAAGAATTTTTGAAATCTGATGGCTATGTTATTTTAGAAAACAATCATAAAATACCTGTTTCAAGGCAGAAAAAATCAGATTTTTTAGACAAATTTTAAAATTTAATGAAACTCTTTCCCTTATATATTTTCTTTTTTTGTATAAATTTCAGTGGATATTCTCAAGATAAATCTGTTGAGGGTGAAAATATGATCAAAGCTTTTTTTAAAGAAGACTTTAATGACTATTTTCAAGTACAGCATTATTTTAAAAAGACGCAGTTTGGTAAAGATGAAATAGATTTACTTTTAGAAAAAAGTAAGGGGAGTAAGAATATTCTTGGAAAAATTTATTCTTATAACTTATTAGGTAGGTATTATAGAAATAAAACAACCTATGAAAAAGCAATTGAAAACTATTTAAATGCGCTTAATTTATCAAGAGAGTTTAAAAAGGTAAATGCAGAAATTGTTGTATTAAATCAAATAGGGGTTGTTTATCGAAGACAAGATAAAATAAGAAGCGCTTTAAACTATCACCAATTTGCTCTAGAGTTAGTAAATAAAATACCAAATCCTACTAAAGACATAAAAATAAGTAAAAGTGTATGTGAAAATAGTATTGGTAATATATATTTAAAACTAAAGCAATATAAATTAGCGCTAGAAAAATTTGAAAAAGCAATTGTAACGCAACAAGAGTTACAAGATAAAAGAGGATTAGCAATTAATCACCAAAATATTGGATTTGCATACCAAAATTTAGAAAAATTAGACAGTGCATTGGTTAATTATAATAAGTCGTTACAATACAATTTAGAAAATAAATCTAGAATAGGTAAGGTTATATGTCATAATAGTATTAGTAATGTTTTAATTTTAAAAGGTGAATATAAAAAGGCTTTAAAATACATTGATGAAGTAAAAGCTTTATCTGAACAAATAGGAAACAAATTTTACATATCTAGAGTTTATAACACCCTTGGTTATTGTCAAATAAAATTAGGAAAACTTGATAAAGGTAAAAAGAATGTAAACAAGTCTTTAAGTATTTCGTTAAAGCACGGTATTCCTACTAATACAAATAAATCATATGAATATTTATCAGAAATTTATAGGTTAAAGAGAGATTTTGAGAAAGCGTATGTTTTTTATAAAAAATCTATTGTAGGAACTCATAAAACGTTTAATGACAGGAATATTCTTTATGTAAATAACTTGATTAATAAGTATGATAATGAAGTAAAAAATAATAAAATAAAAAGTTTAGCGAAAGAAAATGAGATTACTAAATTAAAGCTTACTCGAAATAGAAATATTTTAATAATAGCTTTAGTTTCCATTGCTTTATTTGGTGTTTTACTATATGCTATCTATGGGCAACGTTTGTTAAGTAATGATAAAAAAATACTAGTACTAGAGCAAGAAGCACTACAAAATCAAATGAATCCTCATTTTGTATTCAATGCGCTTAATTCGATAAAACTTTACATTATAAATAATGAACAGAAAAATGCAGTTTATTATTTAAATAAATTCTCAAAACTAATTAGAAGTATTTTAGAATCATCAAAAACAAAAGAAGTTCCTCTAAGTGATGAGTTAAAAACAATGAACCTATATATGAGTATTGAAAATATTAGGTTTTCAAATGAAATTGCTTATCATGAAAATATTGATGAAGGAATAAATTTAGATAAAGTAAAAGTACCACCTTTAATTTTACAACCGTTTTTAGAAAACGCAATATGGCATGGGTTGTCTTCAAAAAAAGGAATAAAAAAAGTAAGCTTATCTGTACTTAAAGTATCCAATGATTTTATTCAAATTGATATATCAGATAATGGAATTGGAAGAGAGGCAGCGTTAAGAATAAAAAAGAATAAATCACTTAAAAGAAAGTCAATAGGTATTGAGTTAACAAAACAGCGGTTACAAAACTTTACTGACGAATTTAAAAATAGTTATTCTTTGGTGTATACTGATTTAACTGATAAAAATAATTCTCCTGCTGGGACAAAAGTATCATTGAAAATACCACTTAGTTAAAAATCAAAAGACAACTGTATCCAAACTGGATCTTTTTTATCAGTATCTAAGTTACTAAACGATATACCCAACAGCCTAACAGATTCTTTTAATTCTTCCTGATATAAGAGCTCTTTAATAATAGGCATAAAGTCTTTTTTTGATTGGATATAATCATGGACTGTTTTACTTCTTGTTTGTTGAGTAAAATTACTATATTTAATTTTTAAGGTTAATGTTTTTCCTTTGGTTTTAGAATGAAGCATTCTTTTTTCTAGCTCTTCCGCTATTGCATCAAGCCGTTCTATCATGTATATTTCTGAAGAAATATTTTCATTAAAAGTTCTTTCAGCAGCTATAGATTTACGAATTCTGTTAGGTTTTACTTTGCTGTTTTGCATACCTCTTACTATGTTGTAGTAATGTAAGCCAGATTTCCCAAAAAGTTTAATGAGTTCTTCTAAGGCTTTTCTCTTTAAATCTAAACCAGTAAATATCCCTAAGTTATGCATCTTAGCTGCGGTCACCTTTCCAACGCCATAAAACTTATTTACAGGGAGTTTTTCTAAGAAGTCAATAACTTCATTAGGCTTAATTGTTTTTTGCCCGTTAGGCTTATTAATATCAGAAGCTACTTTGGCTATAAACTTATTAATAGAAATACCTGCAGAAGCACGTAACTCTAATTCATCCCAGATGCGTTGACGAATTTCTTGTGCAATTATACTAGCTGACGAAATACCTTTTTTGTTTTCGGTAACATCTAAATAGGCCTCATCTAAAGATAAAGGCTCAACCAAATCAGTATAGTCATAAAAAATAGCTCTTATTTTCGATGATATTTCTTTGTAACGACTGTATCTAGGTTTTACAAAAATTAAATGCGGACATTTTTGTTTTGCTAAAGCTCCACTCATTGCTGATCGTACGCCAAATACTCTGGCTTCATAACTAGCAGCTGATACAACACCTCTAATTTCATTACCTCCAACAGCAACAGGTTTACCCAGTAACTCGGGATTGTCAAGCTGCTCTACAGATGCATAAAATGCATCCATATCAACATGAATTATTTTTTTATATGGAGGTTGTAAGTCTATACAGTAAAAATATAAAAACTCCCAAAGAAAGTTAACTTTCTTTGGGAGTTTTTATAGGAGTATTATGGTAACTTATTTAAAAATTGACCTAAAAATATCGTTACCGTTTGCAAATAGTAATAATGCTAGTAAAAATACAAAACCTATTACCTGTGCATATTCTAAAAATTTATCGCTTGGTTTTTTACCAGTAATCATTTCCCATAAGGTAAATACTACATGACCACCATCTAATGCTGGAATAGGTAATAAATTCATAAAACCTAACATGATTGATAAGAAAGCTGTAATATTCCAAAATGCTTGCCAACTCCATGTTACAGGAAAGATATCCATTATCGATTTAAAACCACCTAAGCCTTTCCAAGCTCCAGTACTAGGGTTTACTATTTTTTTCATTTGCTTGATGTAGTTTGTTAAGGTACTCCAAGCTTTATTGGTTCCTGCAGGAATTGCTTCAGTAAATGTATAAGATTTGCTCGCTAATTTGTAGTATCCTAATTTTTCTAAATTAGACATAGAAACACTAGTCCACATTACACCTAAATTCCCATGATTTGATACTTTAACAGGAACATTTTTAGTTTCTTCACCTCTTTTTAAAGTGATTGATATATCTTGACCTTTTAAGTTTTTTAGTATAGGTTTAGCTTCGTCATAATAAGTAATAGAAGTACCATTAATGGCTGTGATTATATCTTTTGGTAAAATATCAACCCCAGCATTTAAAGAGTCTTTTTGAACTTTAGCAATAACAAATGGATATCTAACAGCTAAAAAAGGTCCAGCATCTTTTCCTCTATCAACTAATTTAGAAATAAAATCTGTAGGGATTTTTTTCTCTATTGTTTCTCCGTTACGTTCAACAGTATATGTATTTCCATTAATAAATTGTATTGTTAGTTCTCTAAATTTATTAACTTTTTCACCATCAATTGACAATACTTTATCCCCAGTTTGCAATCCTAAATCGGCAGCAAGTTGGTCTTGAACCCAAACACCATCTTTTACGCTGTCATTAGGTAAAAATTTCTCACCATATGCCCACATTAGGCATATATATATTAAAATACCCAACACAAAATTAACAACTACACCACCTAACATAATAATTAAACGTTGCCATGCTGGTTTTGATCTAAATTCCCATGGTTTAGGTTCTTCTTTTAATTGCTCAGTATCCATACTTTCATCAATCATTCCAGCAATTTTTACATAACCACCTAGAGGAATCCATCCAATACCATAAACAGTTTCACCAATTTTCTTTTTAAATAAAGAAAACTTGTAATCAAAAAATAAGTAGAACTTTTCTACTTTGGTTTTAAATAGTTTGGCTGGTATAAAATGGCCTAACTCATGAAGAACAATTAAAAGCGATAAGCTTAAAATAAATTGTGATGCTTTTATTAAAATTTCCATAAATGGGTTTATTTCTAAAATTTAAAATTTGACAAATGTACGTTTTTAAAAAGAGTTCTAAAAGTTTGCAATAGGAGGGATTCATTGATTTAACAAACTTTTTGTAGTAAGAATATAGAATACTTGTTTTTAGTCGTATTTTTGTATAAAATTTCAGAAGAATGGACTTAAAATTCTTTAAAAAATCGAAAAGCACATTAATTTTTTTACTTGTTTTTTCAGCAATAGCACTTCCTGTTTTTTATCATTTAGTAAAAGTTGATAAGAAATTACCAATTTATAATCCAGTTGATATAAATCCGAAGTTAGTAGACGCCTCTGTTAGAAATAAATCTAAAAATCATACAGTTGGAGATTTTTCTTTAATAAATCAAAATGGAGAAACTATTACTCAAGAGAATTATAAAAATAAAATTTATGTAGCCGATTTCTTTTTTACCCGTTGCCAAACTATTTGTATAATAATGGCTTTAAATATGACTGAATTACAAAGTCATTTTAAAGATGATAAAGAAGTCTTGTTTTTATCACATTCGGTAACACCAGTTATGGACAGTGTTCCTGTTTTAAGAGCGTATGCTAATAAAAAAGGGGTTATTGATGGGAAGTGGAATGTAACTACAGGAGAAAAAAAAGAAATTTATAATCTAGCTCGTAAACATTACTTCGCTGTATTAGATGAAGGGAATGGTGATGAGAACGACTGGGTTCATACCGAGAATTTTGTGTTGATAGATAAGGAACGTCGTATTCGTGGTATTTATGATGGTACCAAGAAAGAGAATATGCAAAAAATTATTAACGATATTACTTTGCTAAAAGAAGAGTATAAAAAATAGATTTTTATTTTCTATTCCCTTCTTCATCAAAATTCTTATTAATTTCTTGTTCTGTTTTTATTACAGAAACAGCTAACGATAATAACATAATAGCCATTGGTTGCCAGCTTATTTTAGCATTAATAGAAACAAGTAATAGAGAAGCTATTAAAGAAATAGCAGCATATATTAAAAATTGTTTGGTAAAAAAGGCATTAGCAAAATTCCAAACAACTTCATTTTTCATTGTTTTATTAGTACGGTATCCATAAAAAGAATTTATCTTTTTAGGAGGAAAAAAATAAAAGACAATACTAAATATAAATAGTAATCCATTAATTGATAATACGTAGTAGTAAGGATTCATGTATTAGTTTTTTATAGATGAAATAATATTTTTCAAAAATACATTAATATCCGCATTTTTAGTCAATCCCATTCTAACAATTACTAATTCTTCATCAGG
>JBELFC010000011.1:27387-44963 GCA_042093175.1 Tenacibaculum sp.
TCAGCTTCTAAAATCATAGAATTCATTCCTATTTTATCAATTAAAGCACTATACCAAAAATCTAAATATTCTTGATGTGAAGAAAATTGACTACGTAAAATACCCGATAGTAAATTTGTTGTTCCAGATGAATAATTCCAAGTTTCATTTGGTTTGCCAACTAATGGTTTGTTTATTTGAGTTTTAGTAACATCTTTTTCTAAAAATAACATTTTAGTAACATCAGAAATGGTATTATAATCTTCCAACCATTCTAATCCTGAATTCATTTGAAGCAGGTTATGTATGGTTATGTTTTTACGATCATCATTTTGCCATTCTTTTATAGGCGCTTTATCCATGACATTAATTCCACCTTTACATTGTAAAATTCCAAACAAGGTTGAGGTTATACTTTTTGTCATAGACCAACCCAATAACTTTGAATCTTTAGTAAAACCTTTATCGTATTTTTCTGATATAATTTTATCCTTGTAAACAACAACTACAGCTCTAGTTTTATTGATTTCATTAAATATAGAGCTAACAGTATTATGTAGTTTGTTGTAGTCAATATTTGCAAAAACTGAATCCTTTTGAGGTGCATTTCCATAAGGGTATGGGGTTGAGTTATCTGAAGTTTCTCTATTAGGTGTTAAATATGGTGCTGAGGTGTCAAAATCATCAGTAATTAAAACTGCACCTAAACCTTTTCTGTAAATAGCTTTTCTTTTTAATAAGCCAAAAGCAGAACCTGTTGCTGATTTTTCTTCTAAATTAATTTTATCTGAAGTTAAATTAATTGGAGAAAAATTATTGTCAGTACTATCAGTAAAAGCTAAATTTCGGCCAGCAACAAAAACTGAAGAAGCAGTGTTTTTTGCTGAATACCCTGCTAATATGTTTAACTTAGAGTAATTATAAAAAACTACAGCTATTACTATTACTAAAATAATAAGAAGTATTCTTTTTAGGAGTTTCATTATCAATGTTTTTTAGCAAATGTAATAATTTAATTGATTGTTCTCATTTTTAAAAACCAAGTATTACCTTTGTTTTAAATTAGATGATAATATGTTTAGTATAGAAAAAATTCGAGCAGATTTTCCTATTCTTAATCGTGAGGTTCATGGTAAACCATTGGTTTATTTTGATAATGGAGCTACTTCTCAAACACCACAAATAGTTATAGATGCAATTGTAGACTACTATTCTAATTACAATGCAAATATTCATAGAGGAGTACATACGTTAAGTCAAGAAGCTACAGATAAGTACGAGGAAGCACGCCTTAAAATTCAAAAGCATTTTAACGCTAAACATTCTTATGAAATTATTTTAACAGCTGGTACAACGCATAGTATAAATATTGTTGCATCTGGTTTTGCTTCATTGTTAAATGAAGGAGATGAAATAATTGTATCTTCTTTAGAGCATCATTCTAATATTGTTCCATGGCAAATGTTATGTGAAAAAACTGGAGCTGTATTAAAAGTGATTCCTATGGCTGAAGATGGTTCATTAGAAATGGAAGCTTATCATGAGCTATTAAATTCTAAAACAAAATTGGTGTTTTGTAATCATGTTTCTAATGCTTTGGGTACAATAAACCCAATTAAAGAAATGATTCATGCCGCTCATAAATTTGGTGCTTATGTTTTGATTGATGGCGCACAAGCTTGTCCTCATATTAAGCCAGATGTTCAAGAGTTGGATGTTGATTTTTATGTAGCTTCTGCTCATAAAATGTGTGGACCTACTGGTGTTGGACTTTTGTATGGGAAAGAAGAGCTATTGAATAAATTACCACCTTATCAAGGAGGAGGAGAGATGATTGAAACAGTAACTTTTGAAAAAACCACGTATGCAGGTTTACCTCATAAATTTGAAGCAGGGACTCCAAATATTTGTGGTGGTATTGCTTTTGGAGTTGCTATAGATTATATGAATTCAATAGGTTTTGACGCCATTGCTAAACAAGAAAACGAATTGTTAGCGTATGGAACTCAAGAGTTAGAAAAAATAGATGGATTAAAAATATATGGAACTACCAATAAAGCATCTGTTATTTCATTTAATATAGAAGGAATTCATCCGTATGATATTGGATCTATTTTGGATAAATTAGGGGTAGCAGTTAGAACTGGGCACCATTGTGCTCAACCTATAATGAATTTTTATTGCATTCCTGGAACAGTAAGAGCTTCCTTCTCTTTTTACAATACAAAAGAAGAAATTGATATTTTGGTAAATGCTGTTAAAAAGGCAAAAATGATGTTGTCATAACTAAGTTTTTTTAATTAATACTTAGTTGTAATTAAAAAAAATATAAATAAAAAAGCAATGTAATTTACATTGCTTTTTTATTTTGTTGTTATGAGTTTTTATTAATCTCTTGACATGAAAATTTGTAATACATACCAGAATAAAAGCATCAAAGAAGCAAATAATCCCATTGCAGCTGGTATATAATCTTCATTAGAAAATTTATGAACTAAGTTTGATGTTTGATATAATATTGAACCACCAGCTAATACACACATTCCTACAGAGAACCATAATCCAAGGTTAAATCCAAATAACATACCAGCTATCATTAAACCAATAGCAATAAAAAAGCCAATAGATAATCCTGCACTAATAAAAGAAAAATCCTTTTTTGTAATAAAAACAATAGAAGAAATACCAGCAAACAACCCTAATGTTACTATAGCAGCTTGTTTTAATAAGTCAAAATTGTTGGTATAAGAAATTGCAATATAAATAAGCGGAATAAATATAAAAGCTTGAGCAAAAGTATAACCTGCATATGCTAAATATTGTAAATTTTTATCTGTAGTTTTTAAAGCAGTACTTTCAGCATAGTTTGTAATAAGCATAAAACCACCTAATAAAAGTAACCATTTATACCCTTGAGTCATAGATAATGTAAACTCTACAATGGTAGCGTTTTGTAGTAATAAGTATTCGAATAAAACAAAAAGTAATACACCACCAGCTACATGCGCATAGGTTTTTTTGTAAAAAGCAATTCTTTCTGCTCCTGATAATTGAGATACTAATACTTTGTTGTTGAATGAATTTTCCATAAATATTTAATTTTCTGTAAAGATATTTATAAATAACTAATACTAAAAAGTTAGTTTATTATTTGTTGTTTTTAATGTTTAAAATGCAACAGAATTGCATTAATTTGTTTAATTTTTTAATTATTTAAGTGATTATTTGACGTTTTTTCAATCTTTTTTGATTTTAACGTTTTGTTTTATGAATTTGTTAAAAGGAGCTCAGTAGTGATATTTAAAAGGCTTCTTATATGTTTTTGCTGTTAAAAAAAAGTATTTTTATTATTAAAAAAAGATTATATCTTGCAAATTGTTAAGAAAACCCTTCTAATTTTGTCTTTTCGGTAATAAGTTAACATTTCTTTAGCCTTTTAGGTTTTATAGATGGTTTTTTGACAAACAGTATATAATTAATTTTAATTTATTAACATGAGAAAAATTTTTTTAACAATGGCAGTAGCAACTGCTGTTCTAATGGGGTGTCAAGATGAGTCAAAGAATGACGAAGTTTTAGGTCAAGAAGTACCGGTTGATATGAGTGATTTCTATGTTCAAACTGATGAAGTTCAACATAGAGGGGGTAATGATCAATGCCATTCAATGAAAGTTCTAAACAGACAGCTTAAAGAAAACCCAAAGCTTTACAAAAAAATGTACGATGTTGAGTACGCTACAAGAAAGTTAATCGCTGGTAAGAAAGGCGGAAATGGAAATGGAAACGGAAACGGCGGCGGTGGTACCGGTGGCGGTGGCGGTGGAACTACTCCTGACAACTTAGGAGTTATCAATATTCCTGTTTATGTGCATGTTGTATATAGTAATTCAAACGAAAATATTAGTAATACTCAAATAGCTTCTCAAATGAGTGTGCTTAATGATGATTTTAGAAAAACTAATTCTGATGCTAGTAATACACCTTCAGAATTTGCAGGGGTTGCTGCTGATTCAGAATTTACTTTCTCATTAGCAGGTACGTTTAGATATTCTAATTCTAGAACTTCTTGGGGAACTAATGATGCTGTAAAGTCAGCTTATCCTCCTGTAACACCAGAAACACATTTAAATATTTGGGTATGTAATATCGGTGGTGGAATTTTAGGGTATGCACAATTTCCTGGAGGAAACTCTTCAACTGATGGTGTTGTTTGTGCACCACAATATTTTGGTACAACAGGTTATGTTTCTTCTCCATTTGATGGTGGTAGAACTATGACTCATGAAGTAGGTCATTATTTAAACTTACGTCATATATGGGGTGATGGTAGATGTCGTCAAGATGATTTCGTTGCTGATACTCCTTCTTCTGATGCTCCTAACTATGGATGTCCATCATATCCAACTGTAAACTGTCGTTCAAATGATATGACAATGAACTATATGGATTATACGGATGATGCATGTATGAGTTTATTTACTGAAGGTCAAAAATCAAGAATGAGAGCTATCTTTCAATCTGGTGGAGCTAGAGCTTCAATGATCAACTAAAAATATATAAGCGCTATGAAAATAGCGCTTTTTTTATATCCCTTCTTTAATAATTCTTATTAAGTTTCCCTCTTGCCTTAATTATTAAGTAATCATTAAAGTATTAGTGTTTTTTAAACTCTTAACTAATATTAATTAAAACTTAAAATTTTAAAAGATGAAAAAACTTATTTTATCTCTAGCAGTAGTTGCTAGTGTTTTAATTGGATGTGAAACCAATGAGCAAAACCCTATTGAAAGTGAATTTACTGAGACAACTTCATTGCAAAAAGCAGAAAAGCAATGTTTTACAATGGATGTTTTAGGTAAAAATATGAGTAATGATCCTTCTTTAAAAGGTAAAATGGAAGCTGTTGAAAGTTTTACTAATGAATATGTTTCTAAAGTAAAAAAAGGTGAGTTTTCTCAAAGATTAGTAAATGGAAAAATTCAAATACCAGTGGTGTTTCACGTAATCTATAAACGTTCTAGTGAAAACGTGTCATTGGCAGTATTGCAAGATCAAATAACAGCAATGAATGAAGATTTTAACCTTCAAAATCCAAACAGAGGGTCTTTACCAGCTGAGTTCGCAGGTGTTGAAGCGAATGTTGAAGTTGATTTTGTAATTGAAAGTGTAATTAGAGTTCAGAATAGAAAGAAAAGACGTTGGAGACCAGATGATTCTATGAAATTTGCTTCTTCTGGTGGTAGTGATGTAGTTAACCCACAAGAATTTTTAAATATTTGGATAGTTAATTATATGCCATATCAAACTGGTCAAATTTTAGGATATGCGCAATTTCCAGGAGGTAGCTGGTCTACTGATGGAGTTGTTTTAGCTGCTCCTTTTGTTGGAAGAAACCAAAGAACAGCAACTCATGAGGTTGGACATTGGTTAAACTTACGCCATATTTGGGGTGATGGAGGATGTGGTGCTAGCGATTTTGTTGCTGATACACCAGATGCAGATGGTCCAAGTAGAGGTTGTCCTTCTTATCCTACAAATGAATGTGGTAGTAATAATATGACAATGAATTTCATGGACTATTCTGATGATAATTGTATGTACATGTTTACGCAAGGTCAAAAAACTAGAATGGATGCAGTTTTTGCTCCAGGAGGATTTAGAGCTACTATGGCTGACTAATAAAAATATTTATTTTATTAAAAAGGTGTCTTTTTAGGCACCTTTTTTTATATTTATCACAAAATAAAAGGAACATGAAGTATTTATTAAAAATAACATCAATCATATTTTTTATGGCGATGAATAGTTTTGCACAAGAAAAAGTAAATGATTTTACTGAAATTACTTACGAAGCAAGAACAAGAGGAAGTGAGCATGTTATTAAAGTAACTCAAAATAGTGTATACTTTAAAAACAATCAAGAAACAAAAGAAGTTCCTTTATCTAAAGTAAATAGAGATAAGCTTGTTCAGATGTTAAGTGATTTATCACTTAAAAGTATAAACTCATTAAAGGTACCTAGTAATAAAAGAGCTACAGATCGTGTTTTGCATGCTAACTTAGCTGTAAAAACTGGAGGAGCATCATACAAATCTTCAACATTTGATGAAGGGTATCCACCTAATGAATTAAAAAAAATAGTAAAACTGCTTTTTAGTTTGAATAAAGCAGAATAAAAAAAACCGAGCAATTTGCTCGGTTTTTTTATGATTAAAATTTTAACGTGGCTCCAAGTAAAAAGTTTGTGCCAGCTTGTGGAAAATAATATGGAGTTGTTCCCCACATGTATCCATTAGAGCTATATTCTGTATCGAAAATGTTATTAATCAATCCTGATATAACAATATTTTTGAATATAGAAGTTGTATTTATAGTATAATTAATATTCAAGTCATTCACAAAATAACCATCTAATTTTGAATCTTTAAATTCATTGTTGCTCATAAATTGAGAGCTTACGTATTTAGATAAAAAAGCTATGTTTAAATTTTGAATAGGTTGCAAATTAATAGCATTACCTGCAATAAATTCAGGAGAATATGAAATACTAGTATTCCCTAAGTTATTTAAAATTGTTCCTGTAGTTTCTTTGAAATCAACATTTCTGTTTTTACTAATTGTAAAATTAGGGGTAACGTTTAGATAGTCCGTTATTTTTATAGAAGCATCAACTTCTAATCCTAAACGATAGCTTTCACCAATATTAGCTCTAATAAAAGATCCTACGTTGTCAATTTCACCAGTTAACGCTAATTGGTCAGTATACGCCATATAGTAAACGTTTGTATTAACCTTAATGTTACCTGAGTTAAAACGCCATCCTAATTCATAATCATCTAACTTTTCAGGTTTTGGATTTCCATTTTCGTAATCTGTTCTGTTAGGTTCTCTTTGTGCACGTGCAAATGAAAAATATAAGCTGTTATTATCATTGAATTTAAAATTGAACCCTGCTTTAGGATTGAAAAAATTAAATGTATCGTTTACTAAGTTAGGCTGTACTCCGTTAGCTTTATAGTTCACGTTTCTGTTTTGAAGATCAACAAATAAAGATAATTGATCGCTCATTTTATAGGTAGCTTTTACAAAAAGGTTAAAATCTTCTTTATTTCCATAATTATCATAGTAGCGATTTCTTATTTCACTTGATGATGCATAGCGAGCCCAAATAACTTCACCAAAATGATCTCCTTTATATTGATTCCATGCACCTCCAAAAAGAATATCTAAATAATCATTTTTGTAATTTAAATTATAGGTAATTCCATAAAAGTCATTTCTTAACCATTTTCTTCTTACTAAATCAGTAGAGTTAATAGTTTGCCCTCCAATAGTAATAGGTGTTAGGTTATAACTTGAAAAATTTGCATCTTGTTTATATTGCTCATAAAAACCTCTTCCAAAAGTATAATGTAACGCAATATTTGATGATAAGTTTTCATTATATTTTTGATTCCAGTGTAACTGAGCATGATCTTGTTTGTAATTGTCAACTTCATTATCATAATAACCAATTACTCCATTTGCTCCCCAAAGTGCTCCTGCAGAATTAAATGTTTTGTTAGTTTTTAAAGTAGCTGCATCAACACCATTCCATGATTGATATGTAATTTCATGACCTCCAAAAACAAGTCCTTTAATTAATGTATTATCATCAACATAACTTCCTTGTAAGAAATAAGATTTTAAATTTGAAGAAGCTCTATCAATAAATCCATCAGATCTAACTCTAGAAATACGTCCTGTAAACTTAACATGGTCATTTAATTTTCCTGTACCAGCTTTTGCGGTATATTTTTGTGTGTTAAATGAACCAAATGAAGTAGCTATTTCACCATAAGCTTCATCAGAGTCACTATCAGTTAGTACGTTTAAGCTAGCACCAAATGCACCAGCACCGTTCGTTGATGTACCTACTCCTCTTTGTAATTGAATACTTTGTGTAGATGATGAAAAATCAGGCATGTTAACCCAAAAAGTTCCCTGGCTTTCGCTATCATTATAAGGAATACCATTAATAGTAACATTTACACGTGTTGCATCTGAACCACGTACACGAATACCTGTGTAACCAATTCCAGCACCAGCATCTGAAGTAGTTACTACAGAAGGTAAGTAATTCATTAAGATAGGAATATCTTGTCCTAAATTACGTTTAGCAATCTCTTTTTTTGATAAATTAGAGTGAGTAACAGGAGCGTCTGCTTTTACACGTACTGCTGATACTAAAACTTCATCTAAAAGGTCAGTGTCTGAGTTTAATTGAAAAATAAAATTTTCGTTACTTGTTAACGTAACGTTCTGTATTAATGTTTTAAAACCAACATAAGACACTTCAATAGAGTGAGTACCTTTTGCTAATTTTAATTTAAAACCACCTTCAAAATCAGTAATTGTTCCTTTTTTGATAGATTTTACAACAACAGTTGCTCCTTCTAAACCTTTTTGTTTACTATCAACTACTTTACCTGATAAAATAAAAGATTGTGCATTTGCAGTTAAGGTTGCAAATAATACCATTAAAAAAGCTACTCTCTTCACTTGTTTAATAAAAGACATCGGTCTCATTTTTTTGTTAAAATAAAATGGAATAAAAAGAGGTAATTATTCTATGGTTTGTTATTGAATAATTAGTTGCCATTTTATAACATTGATGAAGTGTAATTTTCTTCACCAATAATTAGTATCGTAATTTTTTAATTACTTGTATATGACATTCATTTTCCTAAACAGCATTACCTGTTCTAGGTTCAATGGGTATGATCTCAGCCTAATTTTAATTTTTAAGGCACCCCTTTATGAGAACGGCACAAATGTATGACGTATTTTTGAATTAGAAATGATTAAAAAGAATTATTAGGTCAAGATTTAATTTGATACTTTAGTAGTCGTAATCTATTTTTATTTATGAATAAACCATTTAAAATAAACGTTAATGAATTATATGATTTTAACTTTAATGAGAGTGAAATAAACTCATTAGATATTGTTGAAAAATCAAATAAAAGTTATCACGTTATAGAGAATAATCAAACTTTTGAAGCAACGCTTCTTAAGAGTGATTTTAATAAGAAAAAGTACTCAATTCAAATTAATGGAAATGTGTACGAAATAAAAGTTTCTGATGAGTTAGATATATTAATTAATGAATTAGGAATGGAAGCTTCTTTAGAAAAGAAAGAGAATGATGTTAAGGCTCCAATGCCAGGACTTATTGTTTCTATTGATGTAGTTGTAGGCCAGGAGGTAAAAGAAAATGAAGGTATTTTGGTACTTGAAGCTATGAAAATGGAAAATACATTATTAGCTCCACGAGATGGGATTATTAAATCGATTGACATTAAAGTTGGAGATAAAGTAGAAAAAAATACAGTTTTAATTGAAATGGAAGCGTAACATGAAGAAGATATTAATTGCAAATAGAGGTGAAATTGCATTAAGAGTAATGCGTTCAGCTAAAAAAATGGGAATTAAAACTGTAGCTGTTTTTTCAGAAGCAGATAGAAGTTCACCACATGTAAAGTTTGCTGATGAAGCAGTTTGTATAGGGCCAGCACCTTCTAATGAATCGTATTTGTTAGGAGATAAAATTATTGCCGTTGCTAAAGAATTAGGTGTAGATGGAATTCATCCTGGATATGGTTTTTTAAGCGAAAATGCCGCATTTGGTGAAGCTGTAGCAGCAAGTGGAATTACTTTTATAGGTCCAAAATCAAAAGCTATAAAAGTAATGGGTAGTAAGTTAGCAGCTAAGGAAGCTGTAAAAGCATATGATATTCCTATGGTACCAGGAATAGATGAAGCCGTTACCGATGTGTCTTATGCTGAAAAAGTAGCAAATGAAATAGGGTATCCAATTCTTATTAAAGCGTCTGCTGGAGGAGGAGGAAAAGGTATGCGTGTTGTTGAAAAACAAGCAGATATTAAAGAGCAAATGGAACGTGCAATATCAGAGGCAGTATCTTCTTTTGGTGATGGTTCAGTTTTTATTGAGAAATATGTGGGCTCTCCACGCCATATTGAAATACAAGTACTCGCAGATAGTCATGGGAACGTAGTACACTTATTTGAACGTGAATGTTCAGTACAAAGACGTCATCAAAAAGTAGTTGAAGAAGCACCTTCTAGTGTGTTAACACAAGAAATTCGCCAAAAAATGGGAGAGGCTGCAATAAAGGTAGCGAAGGCATGTGATTATTTAGGAGCTGGTACCGTTGAATTTTTGTTAGATGAAAACAAGAATTTTTATTTTTTAGAAATGAATACTCGTTTGCAAGTAGAGCATCCGGTAACAGAAATGATAACTGGAGTAGATTTGGTAGAAGAGCAAATAAAAATAGCTAGGGGAGAAGCACTGTCGTTTACTCAAGAAGATTTAAAAATTAAAGGACATGCATTGGAATTACGTATTTATGCAGAAGATCCATTAGAAGGTTTTAGCCCAAGTATTGGGGTTTTGGAAAAGTACCAAGCACCAGTTGGAAAAAACATTCGTGTAGATGATGGTTTTGAAGAGGGGATGGAAATTCCTATTTATTATGACCCTATGATTTCAAAATTGATTACTTATGGTGAAACTCGTGAAGAAGCCATTGAGTTAATGAAAGAAGCCATTGTTAACTATAAAATAAAAGGAATAAAAACTACATTACCTTTTGGTAAGTTTGTTTGTGAGCATGATGCTTTTATTTCAGGTAATTTTGACACACATTTTGTGAAAAAGTTTTATACACCTGAAAGTTTAGAAGAAAACTTCAAGATTGAGGCTGAAATTGCGGCTAAAATAGCACTACAACAATATTTAAAAGAACAACAAATTTTAAAAGTACCAACTCGTGAAATCTAAAATAGAACAATTACAAGAAAAAATAGCAGAAGCAAAGTTAGGAGGAGGTCAAAAAAGAATCGACCGTCAGCATCAAAAAGGAAAGCTTACTGCACGAGAACGAATACATTATTTATTAGATGAAGGTTCTTTTGAAGAAGTAGGTATTTTAGTAACACACCGAACTAAAGATTTTGGAATGGAAAATCAAAAGTTTTATGGAGATGGTGTAGTTACTGGGTATGGTACAGTAAATGGACGTTTAATATATGTTTTTGCACAAGATTTCACTGTTTTTGGAGGGTCATTATCTGAAACTCATGCTGAAAAAATATGTAAAATAATGGATTTAGCGGTAAAAATCGGTGCCCCTTTAATCGGGTTAAATGATTCAGGAGGCGCACGTATTCAAGAAGGAGTTCGTTCATTAGGAGGATATGCAGATATTTTTTACAGAAACGTGCAAGCTTCAGGAGTAATACCTCAAATTTCAGCTATTATGGGTCCCTGTGCAGGAGGAGCGGTTTACTCACCAGCGATGACTGATTTTACTGTTATGGTAGAGAATTCTAGTTATATGTTTGTTACAGGACCTAATGTTGTTAAAACTGTAACGAACGAAGAAGTAACATCTGAAGAGTTGGGTGGAGCAAGTGCACATTCAACAAAATCAGGAGTAACTCATTTAACAGCTGTTAATGATGTACAATGTTTAGAAGATGTTAAAACATTGTTGAGTTATATGCCACAAAATAATCAAGAAACGACACAGAAAACTCCTTTTACGCTAGGAGATGAGTTTAGAGAAGAATTAGCTAACATAGTTCCTGAGAATGCAAATAAACCGTATGATATGAAAGCGGTTATTAATGGAATTGCAGATACTGACTCTTTTTTTGAAATACATAAAGATTATGCTGAAAATATTGTAGTTGGTTTTGCTCGTTTAGGAGGTAGAAGTATTGGAATTGTTGCAAATCAGCCAATGAGTTTAGCTGGATGTTTAGATGTGAATAGTTCTAAAAAAGCAGCTAGATTTACGCGTTTTTGTGATTGTTTTAATATTCCTTTATTAGTATTGGTTGATGTGCCTGGATTTTTACCAGGAACAGATCAAGAGTGGAACGCAATTATTACAAACGGAGCAAAATTATTATATGCTTTAAGTGAAGCCACTGTTCCAAGAATTAGTGTGATTACTCGTAAGGCTTATGGAGGGGCTTATGATGTAATGAATTCTAAACACATTGGAGCTGATATGAATTTTGCTTGGCCTGCTGCTGAAATTGCTGTAATGGGAGCTAAAGGAGCAAGTGAGATTATCTTTAAAAAGGAAATTTCAGAAGCTGAAGATAAAGAAGCTAAATTGTTAGAGAAGGAAGCAGAATATGCTGAGTTATTCGCAAATCCTTATACAGCTGCTGAACGTGGATTTGTAGATGAAGTTATATTACCTGAAGAAACAAGAAGAAAGTTAATAAAAGCTTTTGCAATGTTAGAAGGTAAAAAAGTGGAAAGACCCAAAAGAAAACACGGGAATATTCCTTTGTAATAAATAGTACTTGCATGAGTTTATTTTAATAAACTCATGCAATATTATATTTTAGGTTTTTTACGTAATGCTTTTTTTAAAGAATTCTTCTTTTTAGTTTCTACCCTTCTTTTTATAGAGTTTTTAGTAGGTTTTGTAGGTCTTCTACTTTTAGGACGAATTAAATTTAGCTTAATTAATTCAATAAATCTTTTAATAGCTAATTCTTTATTTCGGTGTTGTGAACGAGTATCATCACAAAATAAAATAAGGAAATGATTTTTAGTTAATCGATGTGCTAAGTTTTTAGAAAGTAATTCTTTTTCTCTAGGAGAAAGTCCTATAGAATTTTTTATATCAAAAGATAGTTCAATTTTTGATGAAACTTTATTTACATGTTGTCCACCAGCACCAGAACTTCTTGTAGCTTTGAAGGTAAGCTCTCTTATTAACTCAGCAATATTCACTATTGTAAAGAGAAATTATTAGAATCAATATTTTGATGCATAAAATGCATATCTAAATCAGTTAAACTATCAGAAAAAGAATATAAGTTTTCTTTTTTAGAAAGTAAATTATCAATAATAGTTATTGCTTTTTTTAAACGAGTTTCTTTGTCTCCTTTTAATAAAACATAAGGTCTGTTGTATTTCTTTAATGTATTTTCAAAGGCTTTAAACATCTCTTCTCGTTCTTCAGGTTTATCACGTAAATCATCGGCTTCCCAAGGAGTATCTATATATGTTAGAAAGTAAATGTCATAGGTATTAGATAGGGCAGCGCTGTCTAAAACAGGATCAACGAATCCTCCATAATATTCTTCAGAATATACTTTAGTTTCTAATAAATCAGTATCGCAAATTAATACTTTGTCTGCTTTTTTAGCTAATTCATTTTCTAATTTTATTTGACCTTCAGCTATAGGAAGTATGTCTTCTTGTTCACAAGTTTTACGTTCGTTATTCCATTTGTCTTGCAAATATTCACGTGCAAATTCAGGTGTCCATACCGTATTGTAATGACGTGCTAATTGCCCAGAAAGTGTTGTTTTTCCAGTGCTTTCTGGTCCAAATAATACAACCTTTACAAGGTTGATTTGTTGTTGTCTATATTTTTTTTCCATGCTATATAACCTAAAACTGCGATGAATATAAAAAAGAAATATTGTATACTAGTAAATGTAAAGCCTTTATACCAATATAAAGGAACTGATATTAGGTCTCCTATAATCCAATAAACCCAGTTCTCAATTTTTCTTCGTGCCATAAGCCACATACCTACAAAGAATACTGCTGTTGTAACGGTGTCAACATATGCGGTCCAATTATTCCATTTGTCGAAATAAGTATACACAGCATACACAAAAATTAAGGTAGCGAAGAAAATAAGGATACTCACTTTCTTTTCTTTAGCAGTTGTTCTTGATATTGGAGTAACATGAGTTGCATCAACTTTACGTGTCCATATATACCAACCATATACACTCATAGCAAAATAGTAACCATTTATCATCATATCACCAAGTAATCCCCATTTTAGTAATAAGTATACAAAAATGGAAGTACTAATCATTCCTGTTGGAAAAACCCAAATGTTATTCTTCTTAGAACACCAAACAGATAAGAAACCAAAAAAAACAGCTATAATTTCAAGAGAAATGTCAAGTGTAGAAGAGTTAGCGTATTGGCTAAAAAGAAAATCAAAAATTTGGTTCATAGTTACTACGGTCAGATTTTACAATTTTCATTAATAAGATTCCATTGTCTATGAGTTCAAACGAGTTTTTTAATTCGGAAGTAATTAACTGCATTACTTTATCATAATCTCCATAAACTTGAGTACTTAATGGATTTTCAAGTATAGTTAAACCAGATGCTCTTAATTTTTTAATGAAGTTTATTATTGGTTCTTCAAATTCATTTTGAAGAGGGGTTAAAGTCAATTCAACAGATATTTTCATATACTACATGTTATAATAAGTTGTAAAGTTACAAACTTAACTACTTGCAAAATTCTTAAAAGTATTTTTTATAAAAAGAGATACTAATACGCATAAACACAAGTGAAATCATCTATTTCTAAAAAATGAATATCGTAATGTGAGGTTATACCTTCGTATAATATTTTACCAGTGGTTTGTTTATTACTGTTAAAAGGGAAGTCTTCAATGTAAATGTTTTCCAAAAACAATAATTTTTTCTTCCCGTATATTTTATATAAACTTTCTTTGGCACCCCATACAATGGTAAGTTTACTTACTAAAGCATCGTGATTGGCAATTGATTTGTATTCTTCAATTGGAGTAAACTTATGAGCAATTTTTACAATTTTGTCTCTTCTTTTCTCAATATCAATACCTACAGGTTTTTCATCAGAAATAATAATACCAGAAAAAGTAAAAGAATGGGTAATTGAAATATATTTTCCGTCTTTTAAATGCGGTTTTCCAAATTCATCATAAATTAAATCATTATCAGTATATCCTACCTCTTTTAATAAGTGACGAATACTTAAAAAGCCTCTTTGATGGAGTTCAGATTTCATTCCATTTAGTCTATTTGAGCTTTTTTCGGTCAATTGAATTTCTTTTAACAAATCATTAAATGATTCTTCAATCTTCCAAATCAGGGCTTTAGTGCTATTGCTAATTGTTACTATTTTGTAAAGTGGCATAATTTAAAAAGTTATTTTGTAACTTTGCAGTTCGAAAATTTGATAATAAATATACAAAAATATGAGCACAAATACCGCTGCATACGTACCATACAAAGTTAAAGATATTTCTTTAGCAGATTGGGGAAGAAAAGAAATAGAATTGGCAGAAGCTGAAATGCCAGGTTTAATGAGCTTACGTGAAGAGTATAAAGACGAGCAACCTTTAAAAGGGGCAAGAATTGCTGGTTGTTTACATATGACAATTCAAACTGCGGTTTTAATTGAAACATTACAAGCTTTAGGTGCTGAGGTAACTTGGAGTTCATGTAATATTTTTTCTACTCAAGATCAAGCTGCTGCTGCTATAGCTGCTGCTGGAACTCCAGTATATGCTTGGAAAGATATGACAGAAGAAGAGTTTGATTGGTGTATTGAGCAAACTTTATTTTTTGGAGAAGATAAAAAGCCATTAAACTTAATTTTAGATGATGGAGGTGATTTAACTAATATGGTATTAGATAAGTATCCTGAGTTAGCTGCTGGAATTAATGGTTTATCAGAAGAAACTACTACTGGTGTTCACCGTTTATATGATAGAGTTAAAGCTGGAACATTACCAATGCCAGCAATTAACGTAAATGATTCAGTTACTAAATCAAAGTTTGATAACAAATACGGATGTAAAGAGTCTGCAGTTGATGCAATTCGTAGAGCAACTGATATTATGTTAGCTGGTAAACGTGTAGTTGTTTGTGGATATGGTGATGTAGGTAAAGGTACTGCTGCTTCATTTAAAGGAGCTGGAAGTATTGTTACTGTTACAGAAATTGATCCAATTTGTGCGTTACAAGCTGCAATGGACGGTTTTGAAGTAAAAAAATTAGAAACTGTTATTGGTAATGCTGATATCGTAATTACTACAACAGGTAACAAGGACATCGTTCAATCTCGTCATTTTGAAGCATTAAAAGACAAAGCCATCGTATGTAATATTGGGCATTTTGACAATGAAATTGATATGGCTTGGTTAAATGAAAACCATGGACATACTAAAGATACTATTAAGCCACAAGTTGATAAGTATAATGTAAACGGAAATGACATTATTATTTTAGCTGAAGGTCGTTTAGTAAACTTAGGATGTGCAACTGGACACCCTAGTTTTGTAATGTCTAACTCATTTACTAACCAAACATTAGCTCAAATTGAATTATGGACTAATCGTGATGCTTATGAAAATGAAGTATACATGTTGCCTAAGCATTTAGATGAGAAAGTAGCAAAATTACACTTAGCTAAAATTGGTGTTGAGTTAACTGAATTACGTGAAGATCAAGCTTCTTATATTGGTGTTACAGTTGAAGGTCCTTTTAAACCAGAACATTATAGATACTAATTAATAATTTATTTTATTAAATTAAAACCTCTCAATTTTGAGAGGTTTTTTTATTGTGCTAATTCTTATGTAACTAAAAAACTCGCCAATGGGCGAGTTTTTGTATATTAATTATTACTGTCTATTACATTTTTAAAGACTCAAATAATTTAACTAATTCAGGACTAGAAGGCCTTGGAGCATTTGCATTCACAATATTTCCTTCTGGATCAACTAAAATAAATCTTGGAATTCCAGAAATAGCATAGTCTTTTACAAATTTAGAATTCCAGTTGTTATCAGCAAATAACTGAATACCACCTAACTCTTTGTCATTAACCATTTTTACCCAAGTATCATGGTTTTTTTGCTCATCAATAGAAACACTTACAAATTCAATGTTTTTATCATGAAATTTGTTTTCTATCTTCTTTAAAAATGGAATTTGTTGTTTACAAGGATTACACCAAGTAGCCCAAACATCTATATAAACATATTTACCTTTTAAATCATCTAAAGAAGTTTTTCCTCCTTTATGGTTTTCATACTCTGTAAATTTTGGAGAAACTAATCCTTTAGCTAAGGTTTCAGCCATATATTTTTCTTGAGCATATCTGCTGTCTAAATACGGTTTAAGGCCTGAAATATTTTTTGTTTGATTTGCAGTAAAAGCAGAATCTAATGGTTTTGCTACAAGTCTTGAATTAAAACCATCGATATACGATTTTATTTTAGCGTCAAATTCAGCTTTAGGTAATTTGAAAAGAGATTCATCCTTGAAAAACTCTTCTTGAGCTAAAGCAGTTTTTGCTATGAAATTACTCTCGCCAGCACCTTTACCAGTATAAGAAATAGTTTCATCAAATTGTTTAGCGTCTAATGTTAATTTTATATCATCACCATTTCTTAAAAATGTTGTAGCAAATTCTTTACCGTCAAAAACAGAATAAACTCCATTAACTACTTTCATAGTGTCTTTAAAAGCACCGTTTTCGTCAACTTTTATTACTCTTTTAAAGCCAGCTCGATTTGCAACAACTATAGAGTCCGAATTTTTATTTGTTATTTTCCCTGAAAAAGTAACATAATCTTTGGCTTCTTGTTTACAAGAAACTATAGCAATAGAGGCAATTGCTAGGTAAATTAATTTTTTCATTTTAGTTTAATTTAAAATTAATAGTTTATAGTAGACGACTAAGGTAATAAATATT